>NZ_JBSGXP010000049.1:0-51773 GCF_053610105.1 Kitasatospora sp. NPDC054939
GGGCGGGCCTCTCGCGTCGGGCCGCCTGATCCCGGTTCGGCCGGTCGGCGGGGCGAGTTCTACTGCACCAGCTGGACCTTGTCGGCCTGCAGTCCCTTCTGGCCCTGTACGGCCTCGAAGGTGACCTTCTGGCCTTCGACGAGGGACTTGAAGCCGGTGCCCTCGATGGCGCGGAAGTGGACGAAGAGGTCGGGTCCGGACTCCGGGGTGATGAATCCGTACCCCTTCTCGTCGTTGAACCACTTCACGGTGCCGTTCTGGCGCTCGGCCACGGTTGCCTCCTCAGGGGCAGTCGGTTGTCACTTCTGGTTCGAGCGAGCCGATCATGGCACGGATGAGCGCTGCGTGGTGGCGAAACCGCGGAGAGTCATGCGGTGGCGTCCTGGCCGGTGCCCCTCCCGGCTCCCGCTCGGCAGTACGGGGCGGGCCGGCGCCGCTCGTGGCCCGCCGGCGTGGACGCGGCCGGGCCGCCGGTGACCGTGCGCGGCCTGCCGCCACCGGATCCCGTTCCCCGGCGGTCACCGCGGGCGGCGGCAGCGTGATCGACCCGCTGGGCGATCGTCGTGAACCCGGTGGTGCAGCCGGCGAGTTCGGCGTTCCTGACGAGCGTACGGGCCGCGGGAGCGAAACCCGGACCGCACGACGCCCCGGGAGGCCGGTTCACGCCGGCCGCCCGTCCTCCGTGGTGGTCGTGCGCTCGATCGCGACCATGGCCGCATCGTCACCCAGCCGCCCGCCCGCGTGGGCCAGGAGGTCCTGGCAGAGGCGGCGCAGGAGGGTGTGGGGATCGCTGTGCGGCCAGGCGGCAAGCCGGTCGGTGAGCGGATAGAAGGCCCCCGCCTCGTCGCGCGCCTCGATGACACCGTCCGTGTACAGCAGGGCGATGTCACCCTCCTCGAAGGCGAACGTCTCGACCTCGACACCGGATGGTCCGCCCAGCGCGATGAGGCCCAGCGGAGGAGCCGGCCGGGCGGCCGCGAGCGGGATGACCCGTCCGCCGCGCAGCAGCAGCGGGGCCGGGTGGCCGCAGTCCGCGAGGCGGATCACCGGCTCGGTGTCGGGAATGTCGAGAACGGCAGCGGTGATGAACGACTCACCGGCGTCGGCTCCGGCCGTGCCGTCCGCCGGGTCACCGGTTCCCCCGGTGTCCCCGGTTCCCCCGGTGTCCCCGAAGACCGCACCCTCCAGGTGGGTGACCAGAACGGGCAGGTCGACCTGCCGGTAGGCCGCGGTCCGGAAGGCGCCGAGCACCAGCGACGCCTCCCCGATCGCTTCGAGGCCCTTGCCCCGGACGTCGCCGATCAGGAAGCGGCTCCCGTGCCGGGTGCGCACCGCCGCGTACAGGTCGCCCCCGATCCGGGCCTCGGCCTCGGCCGCGAGGTAGACCGACGCGATCCGCAGCGGGCCCATCCGCGGGGGAACGGGTTGCTGGAGCACGGCCTGCGCGGCCTCGGCCACCGAACGCAGCTGCGTCATCTGCTGCTCGTGTTGCTCGCGCAGATGGGCGAAGAGCGCCACGAGCAACGAGATCAACGCCAGTGCGACGATCTGCACGGAGTGGTTGAGATCGACCAGTGTCGTCCGTACCGCCGCGACGACTCCCTGGGCCAGGACGGCTGCCGCACCGACGGCGAGGGTGGTCCGCGGGCCCGCGAAGGACGCTGTGACCGCCGGGGCGGCGACCAGGAGCGGCCCGAGGTGCACCTCCGGCGGCGCCAGCATGTCGACGACGGAGATGACCACGATCAGCACGAGCGCGATGAGGATCAGCGCGCGGCTCTGTTGTCGAGGCCACCGCAGGTCGAAGCGCCACCGGGAATCCATACCTCCTGCATACCTCGTCGAGCCCTCGCACCACGGGCGCGCTGCCCGTGCACCCTCGGCCGTGTCGGCGGAGGGGAGGTACCGTGCGAGCCGCGCAGCCGGCCGATCGGCGCGGGCGTTCTCCGGTGGCCGCGGTCCGGCGGCAGGACCGGCCACTGCGGGTCACGGCGTTGTCGGGGCCGCCGGGCGACGGGGCTCGCCGGCGCCTCGGTGCGCTCGGGCGGGGCAGCCGGGGCACCTGCCCCGCGCCTGACACGGCCCCCGCCCGGCGCTGGCTGCTCGAACGGTACCGGGCGGACGGGCGCTGGCGGGCCGACTGGTACGGCTATCCCGCCTACCCGGCGGCCGAGGTCGGGCCGCTGCTCGGCCGGGACGCCCCGGAACTCGCCCGGGAGGCCGTGCGGTTGGCCGCCGCCCAGCGCCCGGACGGCAGCTGGCCGCGCCTGGACGGCGAGGACTCGGCCAGCCCGGCGGCGACCGCCCTCGCCGTCACCGTGCTGCTACACAGCCGCCACCCGGCCCCGCCGGGCGCTGCGGTTCCTCGTGGAGAGCCGGCGCGACGACGGCAGCTGGCCCGAGCCGGGTCCGGCCATGTTCGGGCCGCGGCCGTTCCTCTCCGATGTCCCGGTCCAGAACCACGCCCTCACCTGCCGCGGGCTCGCCGCCCTCGTCGCCGCCGTCGCCCGTCGCTGAGGAGGGACCGCCGATGACGCGTCCGCTGCTGATCCCGCCGTTCTGGTGTCCGCTGCCGCCCGCGCTGCACCCCGACCACCGGCTCGTCCACGAGCACCAGGTCGCCTGGATGACGGCCGCCGGAGTGCCCGCCGAAGCGCTCGCCGGGCCGCGCTGGCCCGTCAGCGGATCGGCGAACTGGCCGCCCGCTTCGCGCCGCGCGCCACGCTGCCGGGCCTGCTCGCGCTCACCGACCTCCTCACCGTCACCTTCGTGGTCGACGACCTGTACGACGCGCCGGGCTCGGCCCCGGGACTGGCCGACCGCAACGCCGTCCTGCGCGCCGCCGTGCACACGCCGACCCCCAGCACCGACCCGGTCGGCCGGGCCGTCCAGCGGGTGCTGTCCTCCCACGCCGCGCTGGCCTCCCGCGGTCTGAACGGCCACCTGGCCCGGGCGATCGACGAGAGCCTCGCCGCGAACCTGGCCGAGCACCTCGCCCGGAGCCGGCTCGTCCCCGACCTGGACGCGTACCTGCGCCACCGCCGGGCGACCACCTGGTTCGTCCCCATCGCCGACGTGCTCGCCGTGGCGGACGGCACCGAACCCGCGCCGGCCGAACTCGACCGGCCGGCCGTCCGGGCGCTCATCGACATGACCAACCTGGTCACCGGCTGGGACAACGACGTCTACGGGTACGCCCGTGACCACGCCGCCGCCACGCTCGACCGCGTCAACCTGCCCGATGTCCTGGTCCGGTCCCTCGGCTGCGCGCCCGCCGAGGCCGTCCGGCTCGGGCTCGGGCTGCGCGACGAGGTCCTCGCGCGGTTCCTGCGGCTGGGCGACCGCACGGCGGCCACCGCCGGGCCCGCGCTGCGGGCGCTGCTCGCGAACCTCACCGCCGGTATCCGGGGCCACCTCGACTGGACGGCCGGCACCGACCGCTTCCGCACCGCGGGCACGCTCGCCCGCTGGCCGCAGCCGCTCACCGACCGCCGCCCCGTACCGCCGGTATGGCTGCCGCCGATCTCCGGCAGCCTCTGGTGGTGGCCCCTCACCGAGGGGTGACCGGCCGGGCGTCAGCCTTTGGTGGCCCCGGCCCCAGCGCCGGGGCCTGTGCCGGAGCCGGTACGGGGTGCGGCCCCGGCCTCGGGGTCGGCGAGGAGCAGGGAGTTGAGGTCGGCCCAGGAGATGCCCTCGGCCACCGTGGTCGCGGTGCCCGGCCCGAGGAGTTCGCGGGCGGCCCGGCGGGCGAGGCCGTAAGCGGCTTCGGCGATCGAGGACCCCGCGCTGACCCGGGCCACTCCCGCGGAGGCGAGGTCGGGGACGGCGGGCGTGCGGTGGTCGGCCAGGACGTTCACCGGCAGCGGCGCGGCCCGTACCAGCGCCTGCACCATCGGGAGGTCCAGCAACCCGAGGACGAAGATCCCGTCGGCGCCGGCCTGCGCATAGGCGCGGGCCCGGGCGAGGGTCTCGTCGAGCCAGGCCCCGCGGTCGGCCTCGGGCAGCCGGTGGGTGTCGATGCGGGCGTTGACGAACAGCGGGACACCGGCCCCGTCGGCCGCCGCCCGGGCGGCGGCGATCCGCTCGGCCTGCTCGCCGACCGGCCGCAGCGTGTCCTCCAGGTTGATGCCCACGGCGCCGGCCGCCAGGACACCCCGTACGGTCTGCGCCACTCCGGCGGGGTCGTTCGCATAGCCGCGCTCGATGTCGGCGGTGACGGGGACGGCCACCGCGGCGGTGATGCGGGCGAGGGCGGCGAGGGCCTGGTCGCGGTCGAGGTGCCCGCCGTCGCCGTGGCCGAGCGACCAGGCCACGCCCGCGCTCGTCGTGGCGATCGCCCGCGCCCCCTCGGCGGCCACCACCCGGGCGGACGCGGCGTCCCATGCGTTGGGCAGGACGACGGGGCGTCCCGGGACGTGGAGCGAGCGGAACAGGCGGGCCTTGTCGATCAACGTTGTCACGGGGGCATTCCACCACGGCGCTCCGGCGGCCCGGTAGGCCCGACCCCGGCCCGCCCCCTGCCCGGCCTCGGCCGTGCGGCAGCCGGTCGGTAATTCCGTGCGGGCCGCACCTCGGCGGGCATAGGTTCGCCGGCATGGATCTTTCGACAACCAGTACGACGACGGCGGGCGCGGCCCGGATCGACGGCAGGACGCTGGCGGCGGCCGGCACGACGGTGGTGCTGTGGGCGTCGGCGTTCGTGGCGATCCGCAGCGCCGGTGCGCACTTCGGGCCGGGCTCACTGGCGCTGGGGCGGCTGTTGGTGGGTGCGGTCGCGCTGCTCGCGCTGCTGGTGTACCGGCGGGAGGGGATCCCGCCGCGGTCGGCCTGGCCGGGGACGATCGCCGCCGGGGTGCTCTGGTTCGGGCTGTACATGGTCGCGCTGAACTGGGCCGAGCGGCAGGTCGACGCGGGCACCGCGGCGATGCTGGTCGGCGTCGGGCCGGTGCTGATCGCACTGCTGGGCGGCCTGCTGCTGGGCGAGGGATTCCCCGCGAAGCTGCTGGCGGGGATGGCGGTCTCGCTGGCGGGAGCGGGCGTGGTGGGGCTGTCCATGTCGGGCGGGGGCGGCAGTTCGGTGGTCGGCATCCTGGTGTGCCTGCTCGCCGCGGCGGCGTACGCGGCCGGGGTGGTGAGCCAGAAGCCGGCGCTGCGCAGCGCGAGTCCGCTCCAGGTGACGACCTTCGGATGCCTGATCGGGGCGGCGGCGTGCCTGCCGTTCGCCCCGGAGCTGGTGTCGGACCTGGCGGCGGCCCCGGCGTCGGCGACCCTGAACATGGTCTACCTCGGGCTCTTCCCGACCGCGCTGGCGTTCACCACCTGGGCGTACGCGCTGTCGCGGACGACGGCCGGGCGGATGGGGGCGACGACGTACTCGGTGCCGGCGCTGGTCGTGCTGATGGCGTGGGCGCTGCTGGGCGAGGTGCCGGGGCTGCTGACGCTGGCGGGCGGCGCGCTCTGCCTGGCGGGTGTGGCCGTCTCGCGGCGCGCCTGACGAACCGGGGGCCGGCGGCGCGGTGCGGGCTGATGCGTCGTTCCGTGCGGTCCGGCCCCTCCCGGTGGCCACGACCGAAGGCATCCGCTCACTCGATGGGATGACCGCGAACGGTGCGGCCGCGCGGGGGCGGCCCGGCCTGTTGACGATGGACGCGAGGCGCAGCCGCACGGCTGCGACCACCTCGCCACCAGCAGGAGGAACCGGACGTGACCCGCACGACAGCCCGCCGCAGCAAGGCCGGACGCCTGGGCCTGGTGATCGGAGCGGCCTTCATGGCCGCCCTGGTCCCCACGACGACGGCCCAGGCGGCCCTGCCGTCCGACTCCGACCTGGAAGTGGTTCGGATCGACCCGGACGCGGCGGCGCCCGGCGGCACGACGACGCTGCACGCCTTCGTTGCCAACCTCGGGCCCCAGACGACCGCGAACAGCTTCACCGTCACCGTCCGTCTGCCGCGCGGCGTCGAACCCGAGGAGCCGTACTTCCCCGAGGACTGCGAGCCGACGAAGGGCCTGCTCGGCATCTGGACCGTCCGGTGCGTCTTCCCGGCCGGGCTCCCCGCGTCCGAGAGCGCCACCGCGCTCGTCCCGGTGCGGCTCTCCCCCGACCTCCCCCTCGGGGAGTTGAACGGAGGACGGGTCAGCGTCAGCGGCCGCGACGACGTCCTCCACCCCGGCAACAACAGCACGCCGTTCACCCTGCAGGTCGTCGAAACAGCCCGGCAGGGCTGAAGGCCCGAACCCGGCCACGACACCCGCCGGGAATCGTGCGCTGCGTGCTCGGGCGTCCCACCGAACAGCCCGGCACGCAGCGCACGGGGACCGCGGCAGCGGGCGCCCGGCTGCGCCCACCCGGCTTCGGACTGCGGCGACGAGCGGCGGCAGGCCCACTCCACGTCACCTCGACGTGCATCGATCAGCACGGAGAGGCCCGGCACCCGGCTCAGGTGCCGGGGAGGATACGGCGCGTTTCGTAGGCCCACATCGCGATCTCGACCCGGTTGCGGGCGCCGAGTTTGGCCATCAGGCTGGCCAGATGCGTCTTCACCGTGCTGAGGCTGATGTGCAGTGCATCGGCGATCTCGGTGTTGGTCAGCCCGCGAGCGACGGCGAGGAGCACCTGCTCCTCGCGGGTGGTGACGGGGGAGACCGGCTGGGCCACGGGCCGGCCGGCGGGCAGGTCCGCGAATGCCTGGAGCAGACGGACGGTGACGCTGGGCGCGATGAGCGCCTCACCGCCGGACGCCGACCGTACGGCCTGGGCCAGAAGGTCTGGTCCCGTGTCCTTGAGGAGGAATCCGCGGGCGCCGGCACGCAGCGCGCCGTAGACGTACTCGTCGAGGTCGAACGTGGTGATGACGACCACGGCCAGCGGGTCGGCGACGCCCGGGCCGGCGACCAACCGGGTGGCCTGGAGCCCGTCGATCACGGGCATGCGGATGTCGAACAGGCAGACGTCGGGGCGCAGTTCGCGGGCCAGACGTACCGCTTCCTGTCCGTCGGCGGCCTCGCCGACCACCTCGATGCCGGGCTGGGCGTTCAGCATGATCCGCAGCCCGGTGCGGATGATGGTCTGGTCGTCAGCGACGAGGACGCGGATGGGCACCGCTCTCGGTCCTCCCTCTCGGCAGCTCGGCTTCGACACGCCAGCCCCGGTCGGCGCCGGGGCCGGCTTGTAGTGTGCCGCCGAGCAGGGTCGCGCGCTCGCGCAGTCCGGTCAGTCCGTATCCGGCACGGCCTCGGCCGGTGCGGTGGCCGTCGTCGCGCACGCTCACCCGTACCGTGTGCCGTTCCGCGGCGACCCGGACGACGAGCTCGGTCGCGTCGACCGCATGGCGCATGGCGTTGGTCACCGACTCCTGCACGATCCGGTAGACGGCGGCGTCCACGGCCGGGGGCAGCGCGTCCAGTTCGCCGTCGAGCCCCAGGTCGACCCTGAGGCGACCGCCGGGGGTGCGCACCAGGCGCTCCAGATCCGCGACGCCGGCAGGGGGCGCCAGCTCGGCGCCGACCCCGCGGTCGCGCAGCGCGGCGACCATGGCGCGCATTTCCTCCAGCGTGCGCGCCCCTTCCTCCTCGACCCCCTCCAGCGCCCCGACGGCGGCGGACGGGTCGGTGCCCGCGAGCACCCGGCCCGCCTGGGCGATGATCACCATGGCCGACACGTGGTGGGCCACCGTGTCGTGCAGTTCCCGGGCGAGCTGCTCACGCTCGCGGGAGCGCACCTGCTCCAACAGCCGCTCGCGAGCGGTCACCCGGAACCGCACGGCAGCCCCGATCACGCCGGGCAGCAGCAGGAAGACGAAGCCCACGATATTTTCGCCGACCGGGGTCTCGTCCGTGACGGAACACAGCGTGCACGCCGCGACGATCATCGCGCTGCCCAGCACGATCTCGCGTCCCGATCCCCACCGGGGCAGCGCGTACACCAGCACGAGCACGACCGCGCCGGTGTACAGGCCGACGGGCTCGCGCGGTGCGGGAACGAGCGAGGCCACCTGAAGCAGGATCACCGAGCCGAACGCCAGCGTGACCATCGCCAGCGGGCGGGTCCGGCGCCACAGGGGCAGCAGGCACAGCCATACGGCGAACACCACCGCCACCGGCCGCCACACGACGTTCTCGCGCAGGGCGGCCTCCAGCGCCACACCGGCCAGGCCCGTGGCGAGCAGGGCCCAGTCCCGCCGCACCCGGGCAGGCGCGTCGGGCGGCCGGGGTTCGGTCCACAGGGTTCGCACGTCGTCTCGGAGCACGGTTCTCAGCCTAGGGACCGCGGCCTGCCGCGCGCATCGGCCGAAAGGACGGGTCGTCACTCCGCCCTGCGGCCGACGGATCCGCGGCCCGCGGGCCGATGCCGCGGAGCGCCGTGGCGACGAACCTCGGCATCGGCGGCCGTACAAGGACGGCCGACGACGTGGTTGGAGGACCCGATGCTCTCGAAAGCCCTGTTGCGCCTGGGCGCAAGCGCCGCCCGCCATCCCTGGCGGGTGATCGCGACATGGCTGATCGTCGCCACGCTCGCCGTCCTCGCCGCCGTCGCCTTCGGCGGGCGGAATGCGGACTCGATGACCGCTCCGGGACTGGACTCCCAACGGGCCGCGCAACTGATCGAGCGGGCCGGCACCGGCCAGGAGGGGATGACCGCCCAAGTGGTCGTCACCCCCCTCGACGGCGCTGCGACGTTCTTCGACCACGACAGCGCGCGCACCGCTCTCACGCGGCTGCAGACCGAGGTGCAGCTGCTGCCGCACGTGCTCGGCACGAGCGACCCGGCGGGGGCACTCGACGCGGGCGGGGACACCGCCGTGCGCGGCGGCCTCGTCTCGGCCGACGGGCGGATCGCGGTCGTCCGGGTGCAGTACCCCGACCAGAGCCGGCTGTCGGCCGACGACCTCGACGCCCTCGTCGATCTCGGCGACCGGCTGCGCGCCGAACTGCCCCTGCGCATCGAGATGGGCGGGAGCCTCTTCTACGCCTTCTCCGACCCCGACGGCGGCGCGAGCGAGCTGATCGGCCTCCTCGCCGCGGCCGCGATCCTGTTCCTGGCGTTCGGTTCGCTCGTCGCCGCCGCGCTGCCGATCGGCATGGCGGTCTTCGGACTGACCGTCGGGGTCGCCACGATGACGGTACTGGCGGGGGTGACGGACGTCCCCACCTTCGCACCGGTCCTGGGCAGCATGGTCGGGCTCGGAGTGGGCATCGACTACGCGCTGTTCGTGCTCGCCAGGCACCGGGAGTACCTCGCGCGCGGGCTCGATCCCCGCGAGGCGGCGGGGCGAGCGGTGGCCACGGCGGGGAGGCCAGTGGTCTTCGCCGGCGGCACCGTCGTCGTATCGATCCTCGGCCTGGCGGTCGCGAACGTACCGTTCATGACGGTGGGCGGGTTCGCCGTCTCGATCGTCGTTCTGATCATGGTGGTGGCGTCGGTGACGCTGCTGCCGGCCTTCCTCGGCGCCGCCGGCCCACGCCTGGCCCGGGTCGGCCGGATCGGCCGGGCTCTGCAGACCAGGAAGCCGGGCCGACTCGCACGGCGGCGGGACCCGGCGGCAGCCGCCGCCCACGCCGCCGGGTGGCGTCGCTGGATCGGGCACGTCAGCCGGCACCCGGTGCCGTACGCGGTCGGCGCGGCGGGGCTGCTGCTGACCGCGACGCTGCCCGTGCTCGGCCTGCGCGTCGGCCTGCCCGACGACGGCTCACTGCCCCAGAGCCGTACCGAGCGCCGGGCCTACGACCTCGTCGCCGAGGGGTTCGGCCCGGGCACCAACGGTCCCCTCGTCATCGCCGCGGACCCCGCCGGTGATCCGGGAGTGCTGGACCGACTCGTCGCAACGGTCGCGGCGGATCCGGGCATCGCATCCGTCGCGCCGACGCACATCGATCGGGCCACCGGCATCGCGACCCTCGTGGTGTTCCCGACCACCAGCCCTCAGGACAAGGCCACGGCCGACACCATCGCCCGGCTGCGCACCGACGTGCTGCCCACGGCGATCGGGCACGGCCCGGCCAGGGCCCACGTCGGCGGCGCCGCCGCGAGCCTGTCCGATGTGGGCCAACGCACCAGCCAACGCCTGCCGGCGCTCGTCGCCGCCGTGCTGGCGATGTCGTTCCTGCTGCTGATGCTGGTCTTCCGCTCGGTACTCGTACCGCTCAAGGCGGTACTGCTGAACCTGCTGAGCATCGGCGCGGCCTACGGCATCATGGTCGCGGTCTTCCAGTGGGGCTGGGGAGGCGCACTCATCGGGCTGGAAGCGACGGTTCCGATCGTGTCGTTCATCCCGATGTTCCTCTTCGCCATCCTGTTCGGCCTGTCGATGGACTACGAGGTGTTCCTCCTCTCCCGCGTACGCGAGGAGTACCTGCGCACCGGCGACAACGGCACGGCGATCGTCGAGGGCGTCTCGGGCACCGCCCGGATCATCACCTCGGCCGCCCTCATCATGGTGGCGGTCTTCGTGTCCTTCGCCGTCGCCGAGGACCCCTCCACCAAGATGTTCGGGCTCGGCCTGGCCACCGCGATCTTCATCGACGCCACGGTCGTCCGCATGGTGTTGGTACCGGCGACCATGACACTCCTCGGCCGGGCCAACTGGTGGCTGCCGACGTGGCTGGACCGGATACTTCCCCGCGGCCCGGTCGGCACCGACGCGGACTCCACGGGTGAGGCCCCGCGGCCACGGCTGGTCGACCGTTGACTCGACTCCTGCCCTTTGAGCCGGCCGCGCGGGAGGGCGTCCTGCTGGGCTCGGGGGTGCCGGCCCCTCGCACTGAGCTTGTCCCGGAGACAATCTTCGGGGAGCTGTCGATCCGAGGGTGTCCCGTTCGTCGTCATGGTGTACGGCGACCCGCCGCGCGAGGAAGCCACAGAACCTGACAGGAGTCGGACCGTGAAGTACATGCTGCTGATCAACGCCGGTGCGATCGACGAGCACGGCGCAGCCGCCGAGTGCACCGTCGAGGACTGGATGAGCTACGACAAGGAGGTGAAGGACGCGGGGATCTGGGTTTCCGGGGAATCGCTGGCGGACCTGGTCACCGCCACGACGGTACGGGTCGGCCAGGACGGTCGGCGGGCTGTCACGGACGGGCCGTTCGCCGAGAGTCGCGAGGTCCTCGGCGGCTTCTACGTCATCGACGTACCGGACCTGGATGTCGCGCTCGACTGGGCCGCCCGCTGCCCCGGCGCGCGCGGCAGCGGGTGCGTGGTGGTGCGTCCGATCGCCGAGTTCGGGGCCTGACATGACGGACGAGGGAGCTCCAGGACCCGACGCACCCACCTCGTCACCCCGGCAGTCGCCCGGCGAGTCGTCCGTGGAGAGGGTGTTCCGGGAGGAACGCGGCCGGCTGCTCGCCTCCCTCGTCCGCCGCTTCGGCGACCTCGACCTGGCCGAAGAGGCCGCCTCCGAGGCCGTCGAGGCGGCACTGGTCCACTGGCCGGTCGACGGCGTCCCGGCCAAGCCCGGTGCCTGGCTGCTGACCACGGCGCGGCGCAAGGCCGTCGACCGCCTGCGGCGGGACCAGGCCTACGCCGCCCGCCTCGCCGTCCTGCAGGTGGAGGCGGAGCGCGCCGGCCCCGCCCCGCCCGCGGACGCCGCCGGCGACCTGCCCGACGAGCGGCTGCAGATGTTCTTCACCTGCGCCCACCCCGCTCTCGCCGCGGAGGACCGCACGGCGCTGACCCTGCGCTGCCTGGCCGGTCTGACGACACCCGAGGTCGCCCGGGCCTTCCTGGTCCCGACCGCGACGATGGCCCAGCGGATCGTGCGGGCGAAGAAGAAGATCCGTGAGGCCCGCATCCCGTTCCGCGTACCCGGCGCCGACGAGCTCCCGGAACGGCTGCCCGGAGTGCTCCAGGTCCTCTATTCGATCTTCACCGAGGGCTACGCGGCAAGCTCGGGCCCTCGGTTGCAACGGCTCGACCTCGCCGAGGAGGCCATCCGGCTGGCGCGGGTCCTGCGCCGGCTGCTGCCCGCCGAGCGGGACGTCGCCGGCCTGCTCGCCCTGATGCTGCTGACCAACGCGCGACGCGACGCCCGCACCGGTCCGGCCGGCGAGCTCGTGCTCCTCGACGACCAGGACCGCAGCCGCTGGGACCACACGATGATCGAGGAGGGCCGAGGCCTGGTGGTCCGCGCGCTGACGGGCGGGCCGCCCGGCCCGTACGGGGTGCAGGCCGCCATCGCCGCCCTGCACGACGAGGCCGCCGACCTCGCGGCCACCGACTGGCCGCAGGTCGTGGCGCTCTACGAGGTGCTGCTCGCCCTCACGCCGTCCCCCGTCGTCGCGCTGAACCGGGCGGTGGCGGTGGCGATGCGCGACGGCCCACAGGCGGGCCTGGCGCTGCTCGACGAGCTGGCCGACGAGCAGCAGCTGCGCGGTCACCACCCCTATCCGGCCGCCCGGGGAGAGCTGCTGCACCGGCTCGGCCGACTGCCCGAGGCCGCGACGGCCTACCGGGAAGCACTCGGCCTGGCCGGCACCGAACCCGAACGAGCCCACCTGCGACGCAAACTGACCGAGATCGAACCGCCCAACCCTGCCGACAAGAGCGGCGCATGACGGTGGAGCATGCTCGTCCAGCCGCTGCCGTAGGCGCCTGGATCCTGCGGGCCGAACCGGCTGCCGCCGCGCTCACGGCCGCGCGCCGCTGCAGCCGGTGGGCGCCGCCGCTCCGGCCGACCGCTTGCCGCCGTCCGGCGCGGTTCAGCGGGTGGCGGGGCCGTGCGCGATACGGAGGTCGGGGCCGGTGAGGGGGAGCGTTCTCGGGACCGGGACCGGGACCGGGACCGCGCCCGGGGCCGACGGTGTGGCGGGACCCGCGGTGGTGCCGGTGCCCGTTCCCGGGCCGCACAGCGTCTTGGCGATGAGCGAGCCGATCGCCGCACCGCTCGCGGATTGGTCCGTGCCCACGTACGGGTTGTGCGACAGGGCGAACTGCCGCCGGCCGTCGCGGCTGCCCAGCAGCAGGGTGCTCCAGCCGGGCAGGCCGCCGTCGTGGCCCCAGGCCGCTTCGCAGTCCGGGCCCAGGTCGATCCGGAGCACGCCGAGCCCGTACCGCCCGCCCTCGATCGTGGTCGGCACCGTGTCCGTCAGCGCGGCCAGCTGGGCCGGCCGCAGCAGCTTCCCGCCGAACAGTGCGGCGTGGAAGCGGTTGAGGTCGGAGGTGGTGGAGATGCCGTTGCCGGCCGCGTCGACGACCGTCGGGTTGAGCCGCGTGATGTCGGCCGGCCCGGCCGGCATGTCGAGGTAGGTGCGGGCGTGCGGGCCGCCGAGTCCGGTCTCGGAGCCCGGGAACACCGTGTCGTCCAGGTGCAGGGGCCGGACGATCCGGCGTTCCACCTCGCGCTGCCAGGTACGCCCGGTGACCTTCTGGACGATCATCCCGGCGAGCACGTAGTTGGTGTTCGAGTAGTGCCAGCCCTGCCCGGGGGCGAAGTACGGGGGGTGCTCGGCGGAGACCGCGGCCAGTTGCTGCGGGCGGTAGTTCCGGTACCGCCAGCCGCCGTACGCGAAGTCCTGCAGATCGGCCTCGCTCGTGATCAGGAACCGCGGGTCCTCCGTGAAGTTGAACAGGCCGCTGGTGTGGTTCAGCAACTGCCGGACGGTGATCGCGGCGCCGTTCGGGACGACCCCCGGCAGGTGCCGTTCGACCGGGTCGTCCAGCCGGAGCCGGCCCTCGCCGACCAGTTGGAGGACGACCGTCGCCACGAAGGTCTTGGTCACGCTGCCGATCCGGAACCGGCCGTCCGACCTGGCCGGCTGCCCGGTGGCCAGGTCGGCGGCCCCGGCGGCGCCCCGCCACGGGGAGCGGCCGGCGATGCGGATCTCCGCGAGCGCGGCGGTCATCCCTCCGTGCTCCACGAGGTCCCGCAGCTCCTGCTGCCCGTCGACGCGGGGCCGGCGCTCCTCCACGGACCCGCTACCGGACAGCGGCGCGCCCGTCCCGCCCGCCGCCGCTGCCGCGGGGGCGAGCGTGACGACGGTGGCGGCGGCCAGGGCGAGGGCGGCGAGCCGCGTCGCCGGCCTGCCGCGCCGGTGCGGTGTCCGAGCCTGAACGATGGTCATCGTGCCCGCCCCTTCCGGCCCGGCCCCGGGCCGTCGCCACCACGATCGCACCGGCCGCACCGGCGGCGCATCGTCCTCCCGGGGTCATCGGCGGTGAGACCTGAGGACGGGGCCCCTCGGTCGATCAGCGGAGGAGACGGAACGTCAAATCATCTTGGAGGAGCTTGACTTGGCCGGTCCACTACTGCTGGACGACCTCGGTCGGGAAGGCCCCGGGTCGGGCAGCCCGCAGAAGGACCCGTGCAGGCCGACCTCCGCGAAGGAAGCGGCGGCGGTGGCGAGGTCGCGGCGGGTGTAGCCGGGATCGAGGCGCCCGGAGTCCCAGGCGCAGCCGCCCCACCACAGGGTGTGCGCCCCCATCACGGAGAAGCCGAGCGGTACGGAGGCGAAGGGGTGGGCCATCACCACGCGGTCGCCGTCGCGCGGGTCCGGGGCCACGTCCCCGGAGGGGTGAACGGGTGGAGCAGCCGCAGGGCGGGACGGAACTATCCGTCGGTCCGTTCGATCCACTCGCTGGTGCCCAACGGGTAGTCGTAGCCGGGGCGGTTGACGTTGGCGCTGGTACGGAACGGGACGCCACCGTTGTCGATCCGGATGGTGCCACGGCGGCTGCCGCTGGACCAGTCCAGCGTGAGGTCCCAGCGGACGTCGTGCGCCCTGGTGCGGGCGGTGACGTAGAAGACCTCGGGATCGGACTTGCTCACCTTGTACGGGAAGTCGCGCTGCCCGCCCTTGCCGGTGATCACCGGACTGCCCCGGTCGAGGTCGATGTCGAAGGACTTGGTGTCGACCTCACCGCCGCAGCCGACGCCCATCGAGTAGTCGTTCCAGGCGAGCGGCGCGCCCTTGGCGGTGATCCGTACGTGCAGTGCCTCCAGGACGACGGTCTCCGCCCCGGTGCCCTGGACGGTGAGGGCGAGCCGCTGCTCGTGCGAGGAGACCGCGCCGTAGGCGGCGGCCCAGCGTGTGGCGTCGCGCTCGGGGGCCGGCGGCCCGACCTGGGCGGGCGCGCTGTTGACCAGGAAGTGCTGGCTGCACGGGTTGGCGTAGACGTACGGGCGGGTGCCGACGGTGAGCGGCGCAGGTGCGTCGCCGGGCGGGGTGGCGGTGGCGGTCGGGGTTGGGGTCGGGGTTGCGGTGGAGGGCTGGGCGGTCGCCGGCCCGGCGGTCGAGGCAGTGGGGGTGGAACCGGACGGTTCCGGCAGGGCCTTCGCCGTGGCGCCGGCCCCCTGCGGGCCGGCCGCACCGCTGCCGCCACCCCCGATGTCGGGACGTACGACGATCACCACGGCGGTCAGCAGGGCGACGGCCGCGGCGCCGACGATCAACGCGGTACGGCGGCGCCGTTGCGGTGCGGGCTCCGCCACCATTGCGGCGAGCGGAGCGGTCGGGCCGGGGTGGGGCTGTACGACCGGAGCCGGGGGCCGGTCCGGCCGGAACTCGCGCACCGGCTCGGACACCGGCCCGCGCTCCGGTTCCGTGGCCCGGTCCGTCCGGCGCCGCTCGCGGGCCGCGTCCGCCAGGATCCAGCTCCGGTGCAGTTCCACGAGTTCGTCCGGGGTCGCCCGGCACACCCGTGCGAAGCGCTCCGCCGCCGCGTACTCGTTGGGCAGCGCCGTCCCGTTGCAGTAGCGGTGCAGCGTCGACGTACTCATGTGCAGCCGCTTGGCCAGCGTTCCGTAGCTCAAGCCCGAGCGGTCCTTGAGTGCGCGCAGCAGTCGCGCGAACTCCTCCGTCTCCGCGGCCCCCGAACCCTCCGACACCTGTCCCCTCCGTTACCCCGGCGTCCCGTTCCAGCGTTCCAGGCCCGGCCCACCCCCGCTGGTCAGAGCCCCGTTCGCCGTTCCACCCTACCCATCGTGCCGTCGGCCCTGGCGACCGGGACGGATCGCTCCGCAAGCTTCGGTCGTCCGATCGACGCACCACCGCAGCGATCTGACGCACCATCTCCCTGCCTGCCGAAAGGGCCCGACCACATGTCCGTCCGCACCTCCGTCCGTACCTCCCGTACCTCCCGCGCCCGTCTGGTAGCCGTCGCCGCGAGCGCCACGCTCGCCGCCCTCTCCCTGACCGCGTGCAGCGGGAACGGGGACGTCAAGACGGCAGCCGCCCCGTCGACCGCCGCACCGACTACGACCACCCCGCCCGCCACGGCGCCCGCCCCGCAGGCTCCGGCCCCCGCCGGCGGCAGCGGCGCCGCCGGTTCCACCGCCAAGGCCCCGGCCGGCGGGCCCCAGTCCACCAGCCCGAAGCCCGCCGCCGGCACCACCTCGCCGAAGACCCCGGCAGCCCCCGCGCCCGCCGCCCCGACCACCTGTCAGGGCTCCAACACCAAGACCATCGCCGCCCCGTTGAACCGTCCCGTGAACCACCTGCTGCTCACGGTCACCAACACCGGCCCGGGCATCTGCTTCCTCTACGGCTACCCGGCCGTGCGGTTCGGCGAAGCCCAGTCCGTGCCCCCGGTCATCGCCGAATCGCGGCCGCAGGCCGTCGTCTCGCTCAAGCCCGGCGAATCCGGCTACGCCTCCGTGAACCTGTCCTCCACCGACGGCAGCAACGGCTCGAACGGCCACACCGCGACGTCCCTGGCCGTCTACTTCCACGGCCCGTCCGGCAACGAGAGCGTCGGCGCGGCCGCCAACCCGTCGCTGCCCGCGAAGGGCGTCTACGTGGACGACTCCCTCAAGGTCACCTACTGGCAGCAGTCCATGGACCTCGCCGTCTCCTGGTGACCACCCGGCGTAGTACGCGGCGGACAAGGGCCTCGGCCCGGTGCTCCTGCAGCTCTGCGACACCGACATCGGGCCCGCCCTGACCCCCCTCTACCGGCGCCACGGGCAGGACACACCCGCCCTGCCCACGCTGCTCACCCCCCGCGCCGGTCCGGTGTTCTACGAGACACCGCCGTCCTCGGCCGGCGCCGCGCGGCGCACTGTCGCGACGCTCCCGTGGGGACGCGCTGCAGAGGCCCGGTTCCGCGACGACCGCCGGCAGCCGGTGCCGAGGCCGGAGGGCCCTTGGCCCGGGGGCACGCCTCCGCGGTGCGTCTCAGGCCGGCCCCGGGGGCGGCTCGGGCGGCAGGGGCCGGCGCTGAGGGGTGGTCACTTCCGCCAGAACAGGTGGTGCGTCACTCCGCTCGGACTGGGTACGACGTCGAGGTGGAACCGGTCGAGCAGGTCGTCGGGGGACTCCCACAGCCGGAGTCCGGATCCGAGCTTGACCGGCGAGACCGCCACGTGCAGGGTGTCGACGAGGTCGGCGTCGAGGAACTCCCGGATGGTGGTGACTCCGCCGCCGAGTCGGACGTCCTTGCCCTGGGCGGCCTCCCGGGCCTGTGCGAGGACGGTTGCGGGGTCGCTGTCGACGAAGTGGAACGTGGTGTCCGAGAGGGTGATCGAAGGGCGCTTGTGGTGGGTCAGGACGAACACCGGGGTGCGGAACGGCGGCTCGTCGCCCCACCAGCCCTGCCACTCGTGGTCGAGCCAGGGGCCGCGCTGGGGGCCGAACTTGTTGCGGCCCATGATCTCGGCGCCGATGTTGTGGGCGTAGTCCCGGGTGAAGTAGTCGTCCAGGCCGCGGCTTCCCCCGGGATCGGTGCGCATGGGCCAGCTCGCCGTGGCGCCGGCCCAGGAGAACAGCCTCCCGGGGTCGACGTGACCGAACGGCCGCTCCAGGGTCTGGTCCTCACCGGCGCCGATCCCGTCGCTCGATACGTTGAAGTTCTGGACTCTCAGCAGCTGAGCCACGTGCTCCTCCTGTGGTGTCGACAACCGTGGGAAGACCTGCCGGACCGGTGGCGGTCGGGCGGTTCGGGCAGGCACCTGGAGTGCAGGTCGTCCGCCCCGACCGAGCCTTTCACAATCTCGTCGGTCGTCGAAGGAACTCGGAGGACTCGAAGGGAATGCCGGATCGCAGGTGACACCTGACACCTGACACCCGACATGAGGACGACGGGACGGTGACCCGACCCGCGCACCGTGGTTGCCTCCCCCTCAGATGCTCCCGCGCCGCCGCAGCGGGCCGTTCCAACTGCGGCGGCATCCGGCGGCACAGCACGCGAGCGGGTCCCCGATCGATCCGGGGCCCGCTCGCCCGCTACCTCCGCCCGCGGTTCACGCCCGGTGCAGGGCGGAGCGGCCCGCGAAGCGTGCCGAGTCGCCCAGTTCCTCCTCGATCCGGATCAGCTGGTTGTACTTGGCCGTGCGGTCGGAGCGGGAGAGTGAGCCGGTCTTGATCTGGCCGCAGCCGGTCGCCACGGCCAGATCCGCGATGGTGGTGTCCTCCGTCTCGCCCGAGCGGTGCGACATGACGGCCGTCCAGCCCGCCCGGTGGGCGGTGGCCACGGCGGCGAGCGCCTCGGTCAGGGTTCCGATCTGGTTGACCTTGACGAGGACCGAGTTGCCGACTCCGGTGCGGATGCCCTCGCGCAGCAGGTTCTCGTTGGTGCAGAACACGTCGTCGCCGGTGAGCTGGCAGTGGTTGCCGACGCGGGCGGTCAGCTCGCGCCAGCCGTCCAGGTCGTTCTCCGCCATCGGGTCCTCGATGGAGACGATGGGGTAGGCGTCGATCAGTCCGGCCAGGTAGTCGGCGTGCTCGGAGGGGGTACGGCGCACGCCCTCGCCCGAGTAGTCGTACATCCCGTCGTGGAAGAACTCGGACGACGCCGGGTCCATGACCAGGCCGATGTCGGTGCCGGGGCGGTAGCCGGTGCGCTCGATGGCGGTCATCACGAAGTCGAGGGCTTCCTCGGCGGTGCGCAGGGCGGGTGCGAAGCCGCCCTCGTCGCCGACGCCGGTGGAGTGGCCGGCGGCCAGCAGGTCGCGGCGCAGGGTGTGGAAGACCTCGCTGCCCATACGGACGGCTTCGGCGAAGGTGTCCGCGCCCACGGGCGCGATCATGAACTCCTGGAAGTCCAGCGGATTGTCGGCGTGAGCGCCGCCGTTGACGATGTTCATCATCGGCAGCGGGAGGAGGCGGGCGTCGGCCCCGCCGAGGTGTCGGTAGAGCGGGCGGCGGTGGGCCGCCGCGGCGGCCTTGGCGACGGCGAGGGAGACGCCGAGGATCGCGTTGGCGCCGAGCCGTGACTTCGTGGCGGTGCCGTCGAGGGCGACCAGCGCGGCGTCGAGGCCCGCCTGGTCGGCTGCGTCGCGGCCGCGTACCGACGCCGCGATCTCCCCGTTGACGTGGGCCACGGCGCGGTCGACGCCCTGGCCGTGCCAGCGTGCGGGGTCTCCGTCGCGCAGTTCGACGGCCTCCCGGGCGCCGGTGGAGGCGCCGGAGGGGACTGCCGCACGCCCCAGGGAGCCGTCCGTCAGGACGACGTCGACCTCGACGGTCGGGTTGCCCCGGCTGTCGATGATCCGGCGGGCGGTGACGGTCCGGATGTCGGCGTCGACGGTTCCGACTGGCTTGGTGGACATGGTGGTGCCTCCCCGATGTCGTGTGCCGGCCCCCGGTTGCGACAGCGTTGGCGCTGAGCCCGACTCGGCAAACAGTACAGCATTGCTGCGCAGTTTGGCTGTACAGCATTGCTGTGCAGGATTGCTGTACAGTCATGCTGTGCAGGCCGTCTGTGCAGCGGTGCTGACCAGCGCGGTAGGGTGTCCCATGCCCACCTCGGAAGCCGCCGCCATCGCCACCGAACTGCGCACCGCCATGGGCAGGCTCACCCGACGCGTCAAGGACGAGGACCGCATCCCGCTGGGCCAGGCCGCCGTCCTCGGCGCCCTCGACCGCAACGGCGCCATGACCACCAGCGACCTCGCCGCCGACCAGCGCGTACGTCCTCAGTCGATGGCCCGGTCGGTGGGGCTCCTCATGGAACAGAACCTGATCACACGCCGTGCCCACCCCACGGACGGCCGCAAGTCGCTCGTCGAGCTGTCGGACGAGGGCCGGGCCGCGCTCGAAGCGGAGCGGGGCCGCCGGGCCGGCTGGCTCGCGCAGGCCATCGAGGCGGAACTCACGGACGAGGAACGGGCGTTGCTCGCGCGGACCACCGCTCTGCTGGAGCGGCTCGCCGCACGCGGGTAGGGCTGCGTCGAGCAGGCCGCCGCCTCCGCGTCGGCCGCAACCCGCTCCGGCCGGGACCGGAGCGCCTGCCCCGGTGAATCCGGCCCCGTGACCCGCCCCTGGGTGTGCGCGCCGCTGTTGCGGGCAGGAGCCCGGCATGGCGATGGCCCCGATGATCGACACCGTGCTGGACCGCACGGTGGTGCTCGGCTACGGCAGTCCCGGTCTACTGCTGCGGCGCCACCTGAAGTCCTGGCCGTCCGATCCGCCGCGCATGGACGGCAGGGTCGTGCTGGTCACCGGTGCGGCCTCCGGCATCGGGCTGGCCGCAGCGGTCGGGTTCGCCCGGCTCGGTGCCTCGGTGCGGGTCCTGGCACGCGACGGCGGACGGGCCGAACAGGCGGCCCGACTCACCCGGGAGCGCGCCGCACCCGGACCGGTGGCCGTTGCGCCCGAGGTGTGCGACGTGGCCGACCTGGCCGCCCTCCACGCCTTCGCCGACGACTTCCTGGGCCGCGAGCCGCGCCTCGACGTCCTGGTCAACAATGCCGGCGTGATGCCGAAACACCGTCGCCGTACCGCCGACGGCATCGAACTGTGCTTCGCCACCCATGTCCTCGCCCCCTGGCTCCTCACCGCCCGGCTGGCCCCGCTGCTCGCGCGTTCCGCGCCGAGCCGGGTGGTCAACGTCGTCTCCGGCGGCCAGTACGGCGCGCGCGTCCCCGCCGGGGACCCGCAGTCGCGGGACAGCCGGTACGGCCCGAAGACGTTCTACGCCCGGACCAAGCGCGAGGAGCTCGTGATCACCGAGGAATGGGCGCGGAGGCTGGCCCCGGACGGAGTGCACGTCCATGCCATGCACCCCGGCTGGGCCGACACCGAGGGCGTGCGCCGCTGGATGCCGCTCTTCCGCGCGCTGACCCGTCCTGTCATCCGCAGCCCCGAGCAGGGCGCGGACACCGTGGTCTGGCTCGGCTCCGCCGCCGAACCCCTGCGGTCCGGCGGCCTGCTGTGGCACGACCGCCGGCCCCGCCCCCCGACCCACCCCCTGGGCCCGGGCCCCGACCCCCGCACCGCCCGCGAGGAGCTGTGGGATCACCTCACCGCCATCAGCGGCATCACGACCGCCTGACGGAACGGCGAGGCCGGCGGCGGGTCAGCCCCACCACTGGGAGGCGGGCTGCTCGCCGCGTCCGCGGTCCCCGGTCCCGGCTGCGGAGGGTGCCCGTTCGAGGTTGACCAGCGCGTTGAGTGCGGCTGCGGCACCCCCGGCCGCGGGCATCGCCTTGCCGGCGGCCTCCAGCGCGTTCGGGAGGTCGCCGCGGTGCCAGTGCTCCACGGCCTGGTCGGCCAGGTGCTGGAGTTCGGTGAGTTTGGCCAGAGCGAGGACGGGCAATCCGCTGTCCGGGAGGTCGGTCATCGCAACATCATCGGTCGCATCGCCGCCGCCAGCAAGATCATCGGTAGCCGGTGCGCCACCCCGTACCCCGCCACCGTCGCGTGTCGCAGCAGCCCCGTCATCGGCTCGCGCGCGACACCCCCTCGTGCCGGGCCCGGCACCCCCTGGTGCCGGTCCCGACACCCTCTCGTGCTGGCCCCGACGTCCGGTCGCGGGCCGAGGCGGATTCCGGCAGGGCCCGATGCGGTGGCGGTGCCTACGATGGGTGGGAGCGGCCGCGAGCGATCTGTCCGCCCGGAGGGAGAGATCGCTCATGCCCGTGCACCAAGTCCACCCCGAGGTCGGCGTCCTCAGTGACTGCCTCGACGTACCGGGGTTCGGCCACCTCCCCGTGAACGCCTTCGTGCTCCATGCCGCCCAACCCGTCGTCGTCGACACCGGTCTGGGGCTGCCGGACCGGGACTTCGTGGCCGCGCTCAGCGCCGAACTCGACCCCGCCGACGTGCGGTGGATCTGGCTGACCCACCCCGACCGCGATCACACCGGCGGGATCTTCGCACTGCTCGACGCCGCACCGCGGGCGCGGGTGGTGACCACGTTCGTGGGTGCGGGGATCATGTCCACCGAGCGCCCGCTGCCGCTGGACCGGATCCACCTCCTCAACCCCGGGCAGTCGCTGGACGTGGGCGACCGGACGCTCACGGCGTTCCGCCCGCCGCTGTTCGACAACCCGGCGACGGTCGGCTTCTTCGACGACCGCACCGGGGTCTGCTTCACCTCCGACTGCTTCGGCGGCCTGATGCCCAGCGCGGAGCTGGCGGAGGGCCCGGACGCGCGGAGCGTCGACCCGGGCGGCCTGCGCGATGCGCAGGTGCTGTGGGCGAGCGTCGACAGCCCGTGGGTCGAGAACGTGGACCCGCAGAAGTTCCGGCACAGCTGGCAGCTGCTGCGGGACCGGGCGCCGGACCTCGTGCTCTCGACGCACCTGCCGGCGGCACGCGGCATCACCGGGCCGATGGTCGACACGCTCAGCGCCGTCGCCGGACTCGCCCCGTTCGTCGGTCCGGACCAGGCCGCGCTGGAGCAGATGCTCGCGGGATTCGAGCCCCCGGGCCGACCGTGAGGGTGTGAGCGGTTCAGCGGACCGGCCGCCCGCCTCGCGGAACGCAGCGTAGGCACCGGGTCCGGCGGCTCGCCGTGCCGTCCTCGCGCAGCGCCGGGATCGCCTCGACCGGCAGCGGGCCGCCGACCGGGCCGTGCACCGCCGTCCCCGTGTATCCTAAAACGGGGATCAGTCCCCATTTCACTTGGACGGGGGAGACGGACGCCATGAACGGGACGGCACTGGTACTGGGTGGCGGCGGACCGGTCGGCGGCGCGTGGCTCACCGGCGTACTCGCGGGTCTTGCCGACAGCGGGATCGACCTGACGGCCGCCGACACCGTCATCGGCACCTCGGCCGGAGCCGTCTTCGGCGCCCGGCTCGCGAGCGGCGAACCCGCCCGCGAGCTGTACGAACGCCAACTGGCCGACCTCGACCGCATCGAGATGGGCGTCACCGCCGCACAGACCCTGCGCTTCCTGTGGGCCGCCGTCGCCACCCGCAACCCGGAACGCTCCATCCGCCGCCTGGGCCGCGCCGCCCTGACCGCGACGCAAACCCCCGCCCACGACCTCCACGAAACCGTCCGCACGCTGCTGCGCCACGCCACCGCCTGGCCCGCCCGGACACTGCGGATCACCGCCGTGGACGCGGAGAGCGGCAGCGTCGAGGCCTTCGACGCGAACTGCGGCCTGGACCTCGCCGACGCGGTCGCCGCCAGCTGCGCCGTCCCGCTGCTCTGGCCGCCCACCACCGCCCTCGGGCGACGGTGGATCGACGGCGGCACCCGCTCCACCGGCAACCTCCAGCTGGCCGCCGGGCACCGCCAGGTGCTGGCCCTCTCACCCGTCCCCACCGCGGTGGGGCCGCACCCCGGTGCCCAGCAGCAGGCGGCGCACCTGCGCGCGGCCGGCGCGCACGTCACCCTGATCTCCCCCGATCCCGCCGCCCGCCGCGCGATGGGGCGGAACCTGACCGCCAACGCCCGCCGTCCGGCCGCGGCCCGGGCCGGCCACCGGCAGGGAACGGCCCTGGCCGCCGCGGTCGCCCGGACCTGGCCGGCCTAGCGTCCGAACCTGCCGGTCGCCGCGGCGATCGAGTCGCGCGGGCCGGCCCGCCGGGGGCCACGGGTGCGGTGGGCCGAGCCGCCGTCAGGACCCGGTGGGTCGGGCGGGCAGGCGGAAGCCGTTGAAGAGGTCGTCCATGCCGCGCAGTGCCAGCGGGGCGGGGGTGGCGCGGACGGCGAGGTTGCGGGCGGCCACCAGGAGCGGGTTGCGCAGGGCGCCGAGCCGGCCGAGCCTGCGGGCGCGCAGGCGTACCGCGTCGGTGCGGTCGCGTCGGGCGGCGCTGTACGCGGCGAGGGCGGCCGGGACTGCGTCGGCGCCCGTGCCGGCGTCCGCGTCGCCGGCTGAGTCTGCGTCCGGGACCGCGTCGGGCAGTAGGTGGGCGAGGATCACCGCGTCCTCGATGGCCTGGCAGCCGCCCTGGCCGAGGTTGGGGGCCATGGCGTGGGCGGCGTCGCCGAGCCAGGCGATCCGGCCGTGGTGCAGGCGGGGGAGCGGGGCGGCCAGGTCGTGGAGGTCGTTGCGCAGGACGGCGGACGCGTCGAGGCGGTCGACGTGCTCCAGCAGTGCCGGGATCGGGTCGTGCCACGACCCGAAGCGGCGGCGGAGTTCGGCGCGTGCGTCGGCGGACCGTCCGCCGCCGGCCGGAACGACGGCGGTGGCGTAGAGGTACAGGCGGCCGTCGGAGAGCGGGGTCATGCCGAACCGCTCGCCCCGCCCCCAGGTCTCGCTCATGTCGGTGATGCCGAGGGCCGGGGCGTCCACGAGGGTCCGCCAGGCGGTCTCGCCGGTGTAGTGCAGGCCGGGGTGTGCGGGGAAGTACGCCTTGCGCAGCGGGCTGTGGATGCCGTCGGCGGCGACGACCAGGTCCGCGGGCAGGTCCGGGCCGGCCGCCGTGCGAACGGTGGCGCGGCTCGCGGCATCGTCGACGGCGGTCACCGCGGTGCCGTACCGGAGGGCTTCGGGCGGCAGGGCCGCCGCCATGACGGCGGTGAGCGCCGGGCGCGGGACGGCGACCGGGGCCATGCCGTAGCGGGCGGCCATGTCGGCGGTACGGGACCGGGTGAGCCATCGGCCGTCGGGCAGGCGCAGGCCCATCGTGGCGGGCGCGGGACCGGCAGGGACGTCGATGCCGATGGCGGCGAGCGCGCGCAGGGCGTTGGGGGCGAGGCCGATGCCGGCGCCGGTGGTGGGGGGTTCGGGGGCGCGTTCGCAGACGGTGACGTGCCAGCCGCGGCGGTGCAGTGCGACGGCGGCCGTGAGTCCGCCGATCCCGGCTCCCACCACGACCGCGTGACGATTCGGCACGGGGCTCATCTCCGTTCGTCGGGAACGTCCGTACTTCCGGACTGCGGAGCTCACTCTACAACTGTAGAGTGCGGGCGTGTCCAGCCGAGACCGCGGCGCCCTGATCGCAGACGCCGCGGTCGACTGCGACCCTCCACCCGCGTCGGTCACCGGCCTGGACGTCCACCGGCCTGGACGTCCACCGGCCTGGACGTCCACCGTCCTGGACGTCCGCCGTGATGCGCCGGCGCTCCGGTCGCGGTGGGACGTGGTCGGACGCGGTGGGACGGTGTCGAGGGCCGAGGCGCGGGTGGATGCGGTCAGGGGCTGGAAGGCCCGTTCGACGCAGGGGGTGTGCTGCCGGGTGACAGGGGCGATCCGCTGGGCCACCCCGTTGCTGCGCCCCGGCCGGGGATGGATTCGGACCGTCCGAGCAGGGCCGCCGCGACCGACGGGTGGCTGACGATGCTCTCCAGTTCGGCGAGGCTGAGGGTCGGGCCGTCGGGAACGAGGAGGGCCGAGAGGCCGAAGACCGTGCCCTCGGGGCTCGCGAAGATCGCCTCCAGGCGCGGGTCCGGGCCGTCGAAGGCGGCGAACCAGCCGGTGGATCCGTCGCTCAGCACCCGCTGCACGCACTGGGTGGCCGGCCGGGACCGGGCCGGGCCGCAGGGCGACGTCGGAGCCTGCCCCGGGTCCAGCGGCTGACCGCCCATCACGTTCAGGCGGACGCCGACCGCCCACTGGCCCGCCGGCGGGGACGGGCTCCCGCGCTCGACCAGGATTCGCTCGGACGGGCCGCCACGCATGGCGATCCCGGAGAAGCGTTTCGGTATCGCTCCGGCGACGGCGGTCCAGACGCGGGTCAGCGGGTCCTCGGTCCCGGTCGGGCCGGCGGTCGTGACGGCGGTGGCGTTCGGGCCGCCGGTCGTCAGGGCATCGGTGGTCGGGCCGGGCCCGCCCGTGAGGTTCGCCGTGACCAGCGCGACGGCGGCCGTGGCGGCCGCCCCGACCAGGGCCGTGCGGACCCTGCGTGCCCGGCGAAGCCGGCGTCCGCGCTCCCGGACGGACGGCGGCAGCGCGGGGACGGGCGGCTCCGGGTGGTTGAGCAGGTCGTCGAACAGGGCGGTGGCCAGCCTGCCGTCCTGGTCCGGTTCGGGTGCGGTCATGTTCCCCTCCACGCTCGTCGGCACGTGTCGTCACATGCCGTCATGGTCGGTACGGTGCTGCTGCAGCGGTGCTGCGGTTCCGGCAGGAGGTCAGCCGGCCGTGAGGTCATGGAGCGAATCACCGAGCACCTCGCGCAGCCTGCCCAGCGCGCGGTGGGCGTCCGAGCGCACCGTTCCCTCGGCCAGGTTGAGGATCCGGGCGGTCTCGGCCACGGTCTGGTCCTCCCAGTAGCGCAGCACCAGCACCGCCCGGTACTGCGGGCGCAGTTCGGCCAGCGCCGCGAGCAGCGCCACCTGCCGGTCGCTGTCCGGCGGGGCGGTGGCCGCCTCCGGTAGGGTGGCCGCGCTCACCTCGGTGCTGGCCCGCCGCCGCAGCCCGTCGATGTGCTCGCGCACCATCACCGTCCGGGCGTACGCCCCGGCCCGCTGCGGATCCCGCAGCCGGTGCCACCGCGCGTACAGCTTCACCAGCGCGCCCTGCACCAGGTCCTCCGCCAGGTGCCAGTCGCCGCACAGCAGATAGGCCGTCCGCCGTAACGCCGGATACCGCGCCGCCGCGAACTCCTCGAACCCGGCGTCACCGCTGCCCCCGAACATCCCGCCCCCTTCTGAACCGACCGGGGGACTCCGTTGCCGTCCCCCGACAGTAGGACGGGGTGGGCCCCCGGTTCTGCTGCACCTTTTGCGAATCCCGCCCCCGGCGACGCGGTTCACCCGCGGATCGGGCCGACGGCCGGAGATCTGACCTCACGGCCGATCCGGCACTGCCCGCCGGGGAACCCGGCACCCGTGGATGCCACCGGGGGCCGACGCTCTCGGCGGTGCGCCCTGGGCGTTCCCGCACCCCACGCGCACCCGCGTAGGGTGCGGGGCATGCATGTCGTCGCGGTACTGGCCCTTGACGGGGTGTCGGCCTTCGACCTGGCCATCCCGTGCCAGGTGTTCGCGCTCGCCCGGGATACCGACGGGAAGCCGCTGTACGAGGTGCGGGTGTGCGGCGAACCGTCGGTCACCGCGTCCGCCGGCGAAGCCGAACCGTTCCGGATCACCGCCCCGTACGGGCTCGACGCGGCGCTCGGCGCCGACACCGTGATGGTCCCCGGGACCGCACCCGAGGCGGCGCCCGACGAGGACGTCCTGCGGCTGCTGCGCTCCGCGGCAGGCGGAGGGTCCCGGATCGCCTCGATCTGCACCGGGGCCTTCCTGCTGGCCCGGGCCGGCCTGCTGGACGGACGGCGGGCCACCACCCACTGGCACTTCGCCGAACGGCTCGCCCGGGACTTCCCCGCCGTCGAGGTCGACCCGTCCGTCCTGTTCGTCGACGACGGCCCGGTGCTGACCTCGGCCGGGATCGCGGCCGGCCTCGACCTCTGCCTGCACCTGGTGCGCCGCGACCACGGCGCAGCGGTCGCCGCCGGGGTCGCCCGGATGGTCGTGATGGCTCCCCAGCGCAGCGGCGGGCAGGCCCAGTTCATCGAGTACCGCACCCCGGCCGACGACTCCGGCAGCCTCGCCCCGACCCTCCGCTGGATGCGCGACAACCTGCACCGACCGCTGTCCGTCGACGAGTTGGCCGCGCACGCGGCCCTGAGCCGGCGCAGCCTGGCCCGGCACTTCCGGGCGCAGACCGGTACCACGCCGCTGCGCTGGCTGCTGGAGCAGCGGCTGCAGCGTGCCCGCGAGCTGCTGGAGACCACGGACGCGCCGGTCGGCCGGATCGCCCGGAAGACCGGCTTCGGCACCGTCGAAACCCTGCGCCACCACTTCGCGCGGCAGGTCGGCACCACCCCGACCGCGTACCGGGCCGCCTTCCGGGGCTGAGTCGGCGGGTCTGCTTCGGCGGGTCTGAGCCGGCGGGGCCGTACGCCTCCGCCGTCTGGCCGCATCCTGCGCCCCGTTGGCCCGGCCGCCTCTCCCTGCCCGACCGGGCCCGCGCCGAGACTGGCACCAGCCATTCCGACCCCGTATTCCCGGAGGGACACCCATGCACAGGCGCACCCTGCTCCGCACCGGCGCCGCCACCGCGGCCGGCCTCGGCGTCACCGCCGCCCAGGCCCGCACTGCGCACGCCGCCCCGGCGAATTCGTCCGACGGTCCCACCGACCCCGGCCCTGCCCACACCGACCCTGCCGCATCCGACCACGCCGCCTCCGGCGCGCGCCGCCCGCTGCGCGTGCACACCGTGCTGTACGACGGCGTGGAGGACCAGGACTTCGCCGGGCCGGGCGCGGTCTTCGGGGTCTTCGGCGACGGCGCGGGCATCGAGCACACCCACGTCACCGCCCAGGGCCCGCGCACGGTCCGGACCGCCGCCGGTCTGGAGGTCGTGGTGCGGGCCGCATGGGCACCGGGCTCCGCCGACCTGATCGTGGTGCCGGGAGGCGGCGTGGGCGAGGAGTCGGCCGTCGCCGAGCAGATCCGGCTGGGCGTGCTGCCCCGCGCACTGGCCGCCGCGCGCCGTCCGGGGCTCGTCCTGGCGGGCGTCTGCTCCGGCACGCTGCTGCTCGCCGCCGCCGGGATCACCCGGGGCCGGCCCTGCACCACCCACCACGCGGCGAAGGAGGAACTGCGCGAGCGGGGCGGCCTGGTGGTGGACGGCCGGGTGGTCGACGACGGGGACCTGGTGACCTGCGGCGGGGTCACCTCCGGCATCGACCTGGCGCTGTGGCTGGTCGAACGCCACCTGGGCAGCGCGAACGCAGTCCTCGCCGAGACGGTCCTCGAACACGAGCGCCGCGGCACGGTCCGCCGCTCCCGCTGACCAGCAGGCCGCCGCCCCTTGTCGGGCGGCGGCCCGCTGGTGTCCTGCCGGGCGCGGGGGGAGTGGGCGGCCGGGGCCGGCTCTTCTTTCGCTACCGGAGCGTCAGGCGCAGACGGGCGCCTTCTTCATGGTCTCGAAGTTGGCGGCGAAGGCGTCGTACACGGCGGAGTCGCTGATCTTCAGCAGGGTCTCGTCGTTCGCCCGCAGGTTCGGGATGGTGTAGTTGTGGCTGCCGGTGAAGACGACCTTGCGGCCCGGGGTCTTCAGGTAGGTGCCCTCGATCAGCATGTACTTGGAGTGGATCGCGATCGGCCGGGTCTCCCCGGCGCTGTTGGTGGCGCTGGACATGCAGGTGGCGTAGTGCTCCAGCTTGCCCTCGCCGAGCGTCTTCTTCACGGCCTTGCCGAGCGTCCCCTTGTCCTTCTGCGGGTCCTTCTCGTTGGTGGCCAGTACCTCGACCCTGCAGCCGTCCTGCTGCTTCTGGACCAGCGCCTTGGCCACCTCGTTGCGGGTGAAGGCGTACATCGCCACCCGGATACGGCCCTTCTCGGCCTTGCAGTCCACGTTGGAGAGCAGCGAGACCACGGTGTCGGTCGCCGGGTCGGCGTTGTCGGTGCCCTCCGCCCCGCGGGGGAAGAAGTAGGTCTTGTACGGGCCGGTGGTGCTGTCCTCGGCCACGTAGTAGTGGTCCAGTTCCGGCCAGGTCCTGCTGTGGAACTCCAGCGCGTCGAAGTACTCGCTGTAGTTGCGGTACAGCCCCTTGTCCGGGATGGTCACGGCGTTGTTGTAGTAGGTGTTGCGCTGGCTGCCGGTCAGGTTGGCGGACGACTGGAACACCACGTCGGCGGTCGCGCCGACCCTGGAGAAGGTCAGGAACTTGTTGTGGTTGATGGCTCGGCCGCCCCCCGCGCCGTCCAGGTCGGCGCTTCCGATGCAGCCGCGGGTGTCGGGGCAGGTCATCACCCAGGAGCCGGCGCCGGGTGCCGGGCTGCCGAGGCCGCGCTTGAGCACCTTGCCCTTGGCGTCCTTGACGCCGTCCCGCAGGAGGAGGAACTGTCCGTTGGACACGCCCCCGTCCGATGCGGGGACCTCCTCCGGCTCGTCCGTGTACGGGGTGGGGACGGGCGGCAGCGGCGTCGGGTCGGACTTCCGGTCCAGGATGAGCTTGACCTTCACCCCGCGGATGTTGGCGTCGAGCAGGGCGTCGCGGACCGTCTCGTCGGTGAAGAGGAAGACGCTGCCCTTGATCTCCTCGCCCTTGTCGGTGCGGTTGATCAGCGAGACCAGGTGGTCGCGGATGGCGTTGCGCTGGGCGCCGGTCCCGGTCGGGTTGTTGAAGGTCGTGGTCAGCGGGACGGTGTCCTCGGCGGCCAGTGCGCCCGGGGCGCCGAGCAGTGAGACGCCCAGGGCCAGGGCGGCGGTTGTGGTCATGGTGCGACGCAGTCGCATGTTTCCCCCTCGTTCATGCAAACGATCTTGCGAGGGGACAATCTAGCCTGGCGGGCGGACCGCCCGTGCAGCGGCTTCGGGTCGCCGGATGGGAAACGTCCGGGCCGTGTGCGCGGAGGACGCGACGGCAGGTCGGAGTCGGCAGGTGGGGTCGGCGGCCGGCGTCGTCCTCTCCGTGGCAGGACGACGCCGGAACGCCCTCACTGCGAGGCGGGGGCTGCGGCGGCTTTCTTGGCCCGGGCGTCCGCCTGGGCGTACGGCAGGCCGGGCAGCACGAGGATCGGGGCGACCCACAGCGGCACGGTGAGCAGCGGCCGGTCGCCGGCGAGGTAGTGGGTGAGCGCGATGGCGGGCAGCCCGGCCAGCAGGGCGACGCCCCAACTGCGGCGAAGGCCGAGGTTGCCCCGGCGCAGCTCCCAGACGACCGTCACGGTGGCGATGACCGCGTAGAACGCGACCTGCTGGGCCGTCACGTTCACCTCGGTGGTGCGCCGGATCAGATGGGTGAGCAGCAGGAGGGTGCCGAGCATGAAGGACACCATCGCGGCCGTCCGCAGCGCCCGGCGGGGGAGCGGGGTGCGGGCCCTGGCCCACGAGGCGGCGAAGGTCCTGACGTTCTGGCCGACGACGTCCTGGGGGGTGCGTCCGGCGGCTGCGGCGTCCTCCAGGTGTGCGCCGAGTTCGTCGAGCATCTCCCGGATGGAGGCCTCGTCGATCCCGCGGTACTCCCAGTTGCTGCGGCAGGCCGCGAGCACCTTCTCGTTCGTCATGTGCTTCCCCCCGGGGACTGGCTGTCGTTCAGGATCCGGCCGACCGGGCCGGCGAAGGCGTGCCAGCCCGCCCGTCCGGCGGCGAGTTCCGCCTGGCCCGCCTCGGTCAGGCGGTAGTACTTGCGCGGAGCGCCCCCGCTCGGGGAGGGCGCGCGGAATGCGGTGATCAGCCCCGTCCGCTCCATCCGGGTGAGCAGCGGATAGATGCTGCCGTCGCTGACCAGATCCAACCCGCTCTCGGCCAGCCCCTGCGTGAACTCGAAGCCGTAGCGCGGTCGTTCGGCGATCAGCGCGAGCAGGCAGAGGTCGAGCACTCCGCGCAGGAGTTGGCTGCGCCGCTGGTCGCGGGCGGACGCCTCCTTTGTCATGCGGTACAAGATAGTCACCCACTGTCTTGCGTGGCAAGGTAGTGCCTCGGGGACGGCCGAGCGTCGAGCCCGCCGCCTGTTCGGCGCCGGCGGGGAGGGTGCTTGGTGCGGAGTTCTGGGTGCGGCCGGTTCGGTTGGCGGGGCGCCAGGCGCGATAATCGGATCATGAGTTTGGGTGTGTTGCGGGTGGTGCTGGCCGAGGATTCCGTGATCCTGCGGGAGGGGATGGTGGAGTTGCTCGGTGCGCGGGGGTGCGAAGTCGTCGCCGCCGTGGGGACGGTGGCGGAGTTGACCGCGGCGGTGGCGGAGCACGAGCCGGATGTGTGTGTGATCGACATCCGGATGCCGCCGACCCACACCGACGAGGGGATCCGGGCGGCCGTCGAGCTGCGGGCCGCCAGGCCGGGGCGGCCGGTCCTGGTCTTCTCGCAGCACCTGGAGGCGGCGTGGGCGGCCCGCCTGCTCGACGGCGGCGCGTCCGGGGTCGGCTACCTGCTCAAGGAACGGGTGGCCCGGACGTCGGAGTTCGTGGAGGCGCTGCACCGGGTGGCGGCGGGCGGCACGGCGCTCGACCCGGAGATCCTCACGGCCGTCCTGCGGGAGGGGCGGCGGCGCAGCCCGGTCGACGCGCTCACGGCCAGGGAACGGGAGGTCCTGGAGCTGATGGCGCAGGGCCGCTCCAACCGGTCGATCGCCGAGGCGCTCGTGGTGTCGGAACGGGCGGTGGAGAAGCACGTCGCGGCGGTCTTCACCAAGTTCGGGCTGCCCGCGAGCGGGGCGGACAACCGCCGGGTCAAGGCCGTCCTCACCTTCCTCACGGAGCTCGACGGCGGCGCCTGACGGGTGACCGCCACGCCACGGACGGCCCTCGCGGGTGGTCCCTCCGCGAACGAACGGCGGCGGGCGGTCAGAGTGCGGTCGGGACTTCGACGGTGACGGTGGTCGGGCCGCCGGGCGGGCTGCTGAGGTGCAGGGTGCCGTCCACGGCGGCCAGCCGTTCGTTCAGACCGGCCAGCCCCGTACCGCCGCCGCTGCCGAGCACCGCGCCGCCCCGGCCGTCGTCGCTCACCCGGAGCCGGACCCGCCCGTCGGCGGAGCGCAGGTCGACGGTGGCCCGGTCGGCTCCGCTGTGCTTGGCGAGGTTGGTGAGGAGTTCGGCCAGGCAGAAGTAGACCGCCCGCTCGATCGCCGGGGCCGGGCGTTCGCGCAGGTCCAGGGTGGTGGTGACCGGAACGGGGGCGGCGGCGGTCAGGGTGGGCAGGGCGGCGGCGAGGCCGTCGTCGAGGGCCACCGGGTGGATGCCGCGGGTCAGACGGCGCAGGCCCGTGATCGCCACGTCGGTCTGGGCGCGGGCCCGTTCGAGGAGGGTGCGCAGCCGGTCCGGGTCCGTCTGCGGGGCCAGGGCGTCGTCGGCCAGGGAGAGGGTGATGGCGATGGCCACCAGTTCGGCCTGGGTGCCGTCGTGCAGGTCCCGTTCGAGGCGGCGGAGGTTGTCGGTGGCCTCGGTGAGCAGGGTGGAGCGGGCCCGTTCCAGCTGGACGAGGCGGCGCTGCGAGCGGGCCGGGCCGAGCAGCTGCCGGGCCAGGTAGCGGTTGAGCCGGGCCGTGGCACGGACGGCCGGGGGCACGGCGGCGAGCACCGCGACGCCGAGTACGAGACCGGCGGCGGTGAACCACCAGGCGGGGCGGTCGCCCGGGGCCATGCCGAGGGCGACCAGCGGGAAGGCGAGCAGCCAGGCGCCTCCCAGCGGGAGCAGGACGGCCGCGGCGAAGGTCAGCACACCGACCGGGAGGCGGAATCCGAGGTAGAGCAGGCAGCGCCAGCCCACCGGGTCGGTGAGGGCGCTCCGCAGTCGGGCGGTCGCCCGCCCGCCGCCGGGCAGCGGGGCGGGGGCCTCCACCGGCTCGTCCAGCAGCCGTCCCACCAGCCGCCGGTGCAGCCCGCCGAGGCCGCGCGCGCCGTACAGGCCCGCCGCGACCAGGGGAAGCCCGAGCACGGTGAGCGAGAGCAGAGTGCCGGCGTACAGCACGGCCAGCGCGTACACGCCGCCGAGCACCGCGAGCGGGAGCCCCGCCACCGCGAACACGAACCGGCGCCACCGACCCGACCACACACCGGGCACACCGCCACCCGCCCCCGTGCCGGCTGCGTCGCTCGCTGCTCCCGTGCCGGCGGAGTTGCCACGAGGGCCCGTGCCGGTCGCGTCGCTCGCCGCTCCCTCGTCGGCGTCGCGGGCCGCTCCCGTGTCAGTCACGCCGCCCTCCGGCCGCCTCGATCGCCGGACCGGACATCGCCGCGAGGCCGGGACCGAGGATGCTCGGCACGGTCAGCGCGACCGCACCGGCCGCGATCCAGCCGAACGTCCCCCAGGGCACCGTCGGCAGGACGGACCCGGTGACGGAGAAGCTGAACGCACCCGCCGCCGTGAAGGCCACCACTGCGCCGAGCAGCACCCCGGCCGCCGCGGTGAGCAGCGCCTCGGTGCCGAGCATCCGGGCCAGTTGCCGGCGCGTCGCCCCGACCAGGGTGAGCAGCGCGAGTTCGCGGCGCCGGTCGGCGGTGAGCGCGACCAGCGTGTTGACCGTCGCGACGGCCGCGAAACCCGCCAGCATCACGAACTCGGCCTGCCGGAGCCAGGTGTCGGTCGACGAGGTGACGGTTTCGAGCCCGCTGCCCGCCGCAGGGGCGGTGGCCAGGTGCTCCACGGTGGTGGTCATGAGCACCATGGTGCCTGCCAGCCCCGTGAGCAGGGCGATCGGGACCACCGCGGCCGACAGCCGGTGCGCATAGCCGCGCAGGTTGGCGTCGGCGAGCCAGCCCGTGCAGCGGGCGGACAGCCGCACCGGCACGCCCGGGACGGCGACCACGGCCCGGGCGAGCAGCGGGCCCAGCAGGCCGATGGACACCAGCAGGACGAGCGTCGCCAGCAGTGCGGCCTGGCCGGAGTCCTCCGGCCCCGCGGTGGCCGCCAGGCGGACGAGCGCTCCGCCGCCGGCCAGGGCGGCCAGCCCGGCCAGGATCCGCAGCACGCCGGTCCGCGCACGGTCGGTGCCGCTCGCCGCCAGGGCGGTGGCCGGGGCGACCCGGGAGATCCGGCGCACGGCCACGGCCGTGGACACCAGTCCCACGAGCAACGCGGCCACGAGCGCCACCAGCATCGGCACCGGAGTGCCGGGCACCGACAGCCCCGCCGGGGCCATCCCGCGGTCCTTCAGCTCGCGCAGGAACCACCGCGCGGCCACCGCCCCGACCACCCAGCCCGGCGGCGCGGCGGCGACCACCACGACCGCCGTCTGGTGCCGCACCAGCCGCCTGGCCTGCCGGGGTGTGGCGGCGACGGTGCGCAGCAGCGCCAGTTCGCGGTACTGCTGGCGGACCGTGAAGCCGTGCGCGCTCACCACGGTGAAGAAGGAGACCAGCACGGCGATCTCACCGAAGGCACCGGCGATCAGCACCAGGCCCGGCCCTGCTACCGCTTCCCCGGTGCCGGGGGGCGCCGCCAGATGGGCCGCCACCAGGGAGGCGAACAGCGTGACGGTGGCGACCGCCAGCAGGAGGGCCGCCGCGAGGCCGAGGAAGGAGGCCGGGCGCAGACGCAGCTGCCCGAGGGCCAGACGCAGCACGTCAGCCCCCCAGCCGGCTCAGGCGGTCGGCGACGAGCTGCGCCGACGGGCGGTCGAGGTCGTCGGTCACCAGGCCGTCGGCCAGCACCACCACCCGGTCCGCGTACCCGGCGGCGACGGGATCGTGGGTGACCATCACGCAGGTCTGCCCGTCCCGGTCGACGCCCTCGCGCAGCAGGGCGAGGACCTCGTGGCCGGTGGCACGGTCGAGCGCTCCCGTGGGCTCGTCGGCGAACAGCACCGAGGGCCGGGCCAGCAGCGCGCGGGCGATGGCCACCCGCTGCTGCTGGCCGCCGGAGAGCTGTCCGGGCCGGTGCCGCTCCCGTCCGGCCAGGCCGACCCGGGCGAGCACCGCGCCGACGGCCGCCCGGTCGGTCCGCCGCCCGGCCAGGCGACCGGGAAGCTCGACGTTCTGGGCGACCGTCATGGCGGGCATGAGGTTGAACGCCTGGAAGACGAAGCCGACCCGGCTGCGGCGCAGCTCCGCCAGCCGCCGCTCGGGAAGGCAGGAGATCTCGGTGTCGCCCCAGCGTACGGAACCACTGCTCGGCCGGTCCATCCCGGCCAGGCAGTGCAGGAGGGTGGTCTTGCCGGAACCGGAGGGGCCCATGACGGCGGTGAAGGTGCCCTGGTGCAGGGTCAGGCTCACCCCGCGCAGTGCATGGACGGCCCCGCCGCCGCGGCCGTACGAGCGGTGCAGGTCCTGGGCGGACGCCGTGATCGGGGATGCCGGGGATGTTGAAATTGCCATGCCGCCATCCTCGGCAGCCGTGGCCGCGGGATCGACCGTGCCCGCACCCGGCTCGGAGGTTCGGAAAACCGAACCCCGGCCGCCTCGGGACGCGAGCGGATCGACGGGCCATCGACGGGCCACGCCGTCCGGCACCACGCGTCCGGACGGTGCGCACGCGAGCCCTCGCGGGCGCTCTCGTCGCAGGAAGTCGCATGCCTGGAAGCGGAGTTGACTGGTGGAGTGCGTCGACCCGGGCGCAGGGCGTCGTCCATCGCCCGCATCACGGTCGGGCCGATCGCGTCGGGCGGGGTCGGATCGCATGCGCCCAACCCTTGCCCCGTCCGCGATGATGATCAAGGTAGACTTCGGCGCTGTTCGTCAACCGCTGGGTTACCGATGGCCGACGGGGGAGCCAATGGAGCTGCGGGACATCGAGATATTCCTGGTACTGGCCGAGGAGTTGCACTTCGGCCGGACCGCACAGCGGCTGCACGTCTCCGGGGCGCGCATCAGCCAGGCCATCAAGAAGCAGGAGCGGCGCATCGGCGCCGAGCTCTTCACCCGTACCAGCCGCACGGTGCGCCTGACCGAGGTCGGCCGACAGTTCCGGGACGACCTGCAACCGGTCTACGCGGGCCTGCACGAATCCCTGGAGCGCGCTCGACTGGCAGCCCGCGGCATCACCGCACAGCTCCGGGTCAGCCTGCTGCCGTTCAACGTCGTGGACCTGCACCCGTACTGGAAGGAGTTCCGCGCGCGGTACCCGCAGTGGGGACTTCAGATCCATCAGGCGACCTTCACCGATGTGTTCGGCCAGCTCCGCAACGGTGCCATGGACGTCATCGTCCCCTGGCTGCCTGTGGAGGAGCCGGACTTCACCGTCGGGCCGCCCCTCTGCACCGACTCCCGGGTCCTCGCCGTGGCCGCCGACCACCGGCTCGCGGGACGGGACTCCGTACCGCTGGAGCTGTTCGCCGACTTCTCGCACTGCACCGCCCTCGGCCTGCCCGACTACTGGGAGGACAGCTACCTGCCCTTCCAGAGCCCGGGAGGCCGGCCGATCGAGCGCATCGGGGCCGCGGACAACGCCGATGATCTGATCAGCATGGTCGGCATGGGCGAGATCGTCCACAGCTTCCCCGGCCACGTCACCAGGCACTGGGGCATGTCGAACATCCGGTGGATCCCCGTCCCCGAGCTGACGGGCATGACCTTCGCCCTGGTCTGGCGGACCGAAGCCGAGAACGACCTCATCCGCGGCCTGGCCGACACCGTGCGGGACCTCGGCGCGTACCGGTTCTGACGCAGCCCCGCGGCGCCTCCTCCTCCGGCACGGCCGATACCGCCCCGCCGCCCGCGGTTCGGCCGGCGCTGCAGCGGCGTGCGCGAGCCCGCGAGCCGGTCGCGGCCCTGGACCCGCTCGCCCGGCGGGAGTTCATGCAGGACCTGATGGAGGCCGTCGCCGAGCACGAGCTGAGCGTCGTGCTCCTCCCACCTGGTCTCCGACGTCGAGCGGTGCTGCGACTACGTCATCGTCCTGGTCGACTCCCGGGTGCGGGTGGCCGGCGACAACGACGACCTGGTCGCCTGCCACCACCGGCTCACCGGACCGCGCAGGGACCCGGACACGCTCCCGGCCGGCGTGCACGTCATCACGGCCGGCCACACCGACCGGCAGACCACCCTCGTGGTGCGCACCGACACCGCGTTCCGTGATCCTTCCTGGACCGTCGGCCCGCTCGGTCTGGAGGACATCGTCCTGTTCCGGTTGTCCCTCGCGGCGTGCGCCCTCGTTCACAGGCGGCGGGGGCCGGAGCCCTCCTCGGCGAGGGTGTCGCCGGGGTTCAGCAGGGCGCAGGCCTTCATGGAGAGGCACCCGCAGCCGATGCAGCCGGTGAGTTCGGCTTCGAGGCGTTCGATGGTCTGCCGGCGCTCCTCCAGGCGGTGCTTCCAACCACGAGAGGCGCGCTACCACTCCTGATGGCTCGGCGGGCGGTCGAGCGGCACGTCGGCGAACGCCTCGCGGAGGTCCTGCAGCGGAATGCCGATGCGTTTGGCCACCGAGACCAGGGCGACGCGGCGCAGCATGTGTCGCGGGTAGCGGCGCTGGTTGCGGTGGTCGCGTTGGGATGCGATCAGGCCGAGTTCCTCGTAGAACCGCAGGGCGGAGACCGCCGCGCCGGTGCGCGCGCTCACTTCGCCGATGGTCAGCCAGTCGTCCGGGGTGGCCCGGGCGTCGTCGGATCGCTCGCTGGTCATTCAGAGCCTCCTTGACCTCAAGCTTACTTGAGGCCCTACGGTCGGCTGCGTCGCGCCGGAACGGCGGACGTGAACGATTGCGGAGAGGTCGGTAGGTTCGATGACGTTTGTGATTGCCTTGCCCTGCGTGGACGTCAAGGACAGGGCGTGCATGGACGAGTGCCCGGTGGACTGCATCTACGAAGGGGACCGGATGCTCTACGTCCACCCGGACGAGTGCATCGACTGCGGCGCATGCGAGCCGGTGTGCCCGGTGGAGGCGATCCTGTTCGAGGACGACGTCCCGGAGGAGTGGCAGCACTTCACCGCGGTGAACGCCGAGTTCTTCGCCGACCTGGGTTCCCCCGGCGGCAGCGCGAGGCGCGGCCCGATCGGGCGGGACCACCCGACCGTGGCCGAGCTGCCCCCGCAGGGCGCCGTCTGATTCGGACGGTCGGGAACAACAGGCGCCCCGCGTCCTCGGCGCGAGGACGCGGGGCAGGAGTAGGCGGGAGGACGAGACCATCTCGGCCCCGCTCCGGTTGGTCGGCTTCGGGCCGGTCGACGGTGCGAGGGCCCTGGCCGATGCCCTCTCGGGCTGTGGTGATGCGGCGCGGTGCGGAGGTGCCGCTACTTGACGGACCCTGCGGTGAGGCCGGAGACGACGTGGCGCTCGATGACGGCGAAGAGGACCACGACCGGCAGGATGGCGATGACGGATCCGGCGAAGAGGTAGTTCCACTGCACGGTGTAGTTGCCGATGAAGCTGCTGATGCCGACCGTCAGGGGCTGGCTGGCGGGCTCGGTGGAGAGGGTGAGGCCCATGACGAACTCGTTCCAGGCGGAGATGAAGGTGAAGATCACCGCCGTGACGATGCCGGGCATCGCGAGCGGGAGCACCACGCGGCGCAGCGTGCCCAGGCGGCCGAGGCCGTCGAGCATGGCGGCCTCCTCCAGCGCCACCGGAATGGACCCGATGTAGGCGGTGAGGATCCAGATGGTGAAGGCGAGGTTGAACGCCGCGTTGCAGAGGATCAGCGTCCACACCGAGTTGAGCATGTCCAGCTGGTGGAACTCGCGGTAGAGGCCGACCAGCAGCGAGGTCGGCTGGAACATCTGGGTGACCAGGACGAGCAGCAGGAAGAGCTTGCGTCCCCGGTACCTGATGCGGGCGGTGTAGTACGCGGCCGGCAGGGCCACCGCGAGGGCCAGCAGGGTGGAGCCGACGGAGACCAGCAGGGTGACCCGGAGGTTGTCGCCGAGGGTGGACTCCCGCCAGACGTCGACGAGGTTGGACCAGGCGAAGCGGCTCGGCAGGTAGGTGGCGTCCCGCAGTTCGTCGGCCGGCCGGACGGCGGTGACGACCATCTCCAGGTACGGCAGCAGGAACAGCGCTGCCAGCGCCCAGGCGACGGCGGTGATGACGAGGGTGCGGGGACTGATCGGCCGGCGCCCGTCGCGCCGCGTGGCGGGCATGCGGTTGGACATCAGTTCTCCTCCTGGTTCCACCGGCTGACCCTGAGGAAGAGGAGGACCATCAGGACGACCAGGGCGAAGTTCACGACGGACATGGCGGCCGACTCGGCGATGTCGGTGTTCTTCAACTGGTACATGAACACCGTCGTGGTGGCGGTGTCGCTGTCGGGTCCGCCCTGGGTCATGCCCCAGATGACGGGGAACGAGTTGAAGACGTTGATGAGGTTGATCACCAGGCCGACCAGGAACGCCGGGCGCAGCAGCGGCAGGGTGATCCGCAGGTACGCCTGGAAGGGGGAGGCGCCGTCGACCCGCGCCGCCTCGTACAGGTCGGCGGGGACGGTCTGGAGGCCGGCGAGCAGGGTGTAGGTGGTGAAGGGGAGGGAGACGAAGACCGCCACCAGGATCATCCACGGCCAGGCGGTGGCCGGGTCGCCGAGCCAGTCGCGGGGGCCGTCGATCAGCCCGAGGTCGGCGAGCAGCGTGTTGAGTACCCCGGAGGTCTGGTTGAGCATCCACTTGAAGCCGATGGAGGTCATCAGGACGGACGCGGCCCAGGGTGCGATCAGTGCCCAGCGTACGTAACGGCGGCCGGGGAAGCGCTGGTTGAACAGTTGGGCGAGGGCCAGCGCGAGGAGCATCGTGAGGCCGACCACGGCCAGTGTCCAGCCGACGGTGCGCACGAGCACGTGGCCGAGGTCGGGTTCGTCGAGGAGTTTGCGGTACTTGTCGAATCCGGCCGAGCCGCGGACGAAGCCGCTGGTGCTGATCCGCAGGAAGGAGGTGCGGACCATCTCGTAGACCGGCCAGAGGACCACCAGGACGATCAGCAGGACGGCCGGGCCGATCCACGGCAGCGGGCCGAGCCGGGCGAGGCCGGAGCGGGCCGGCGTTCGCCGTCCGGACCTCCGGGCTTGTGGGGCAGCGGACTTGAGGGACACGGGGTGCCTTCCGGGCGGGCGGAGCTGCGCGTTGGCGGGACAAGGGGTGCCGGGGTGAGGGGTTCGGGGTGCCGGGTCAGGGGCGGCGGCGGCCGGGGGTGGTCCGCCGCCGCCCGGGTGCTTCGGCGGGTGCGGGCGCTCGGGGTGCGGGTGGTCGGGGCGGTCCGGGTGCGGCGGGAACGGCCGGCGGCGGGCGGCTACTTGTCGGCGACCGCGTCCTGGGCCTTCTTCTGCAGGCTGCCGAGGACCGTGGCGGGGTCGTCGGCGACGGCGGAGCCGATGCCCTTCTTGAGTTCGGCGGAGACCGCGTCCCAGGCGGTGTCGCCCAGGGGGTAGAAGGAGGCGCCGGGCAGCAGGGCGAAGAACGGTTCGAGGTCCTTGTGCTTGCCGTTGGCGCTCATCTCCCGCAGGGTGTCCTGGGTGACGGGCATGAGGTTGTAGGTCTCGACGAACTTGAGGGTGTTCTCCTTGGAGTACGCGAAGTCGAGGAACCTCTTGATCTCCGCGGCGTGCTTGTTCTTCTTGAACGCCATCGTCCAGTCCGCCACGCCGAGCGTGGACTTGAGGGGGCCGCTCTTGCCGGGGATGGGGGCGACGCCGTACTCGACCTTGCCCTCCGTCGACATGGCGATGAGCGAGGGGTGGCCGTTGAGCATGGCGGTCTTGCCGGCCGCGAAGTCGGCGAAGGCGGTCTTGCGGTCGGTGGAGGCGGGGTTGGCGTACGTGAGGCCCGGCTGCACGAGGTTGGACTTGAGCCAGGTGAAGGTGTCGATGTTGGCCTGGCTGTTGACGGTGTAGGCGCCGCTCCGGTCGGTGTGGCCGCCGCCGTTGCCGAGTTCCCAGATCATGCTCTCGCCCTGGGCCTCCTCCGGGCCGAGCGGCAGGGCGTACGGCACGACACCCGGCACCTTGGCCTTGATCTTCTCGGCGGCCTGCTTGACCTCGTCCCAGGTGGTGGGCGGTTGGGCGATGCCGGCCTGCTGGAAGACCGCCTTGTTGTAGAAGAAGGCGCGGGCCGAGGAGACGAAGGGGATGCCGTACTGGGTGCCCTTGACCTTGCCGGCGTCGGCGAAGGTGGTGATCAGGTTGGCCTGGGTCGCGGTGGAGAGCACCTCGTCGGCCTTGTACAGGAGGTCGTCGGCGACCTTGTCGGCGTAGCCGCCGGTCTGCAGGACGTCGGGGACGTTCCCGCTCTGGATCATCGTCTTGACCTGCTTGTCGATGTCGTTCCAGTTGATGACCTGGACGTCGACCTTGATTCCGGGGTTGGCCGCGGTGAAGGCGGTGGCGACGCCGTCCCAGTAGGACTTCGAGCTGTTGGAGGCCTTGTCGCCGTAGTCGGCGGCGACCAGCTTGAGGGTGACGTTCCCGCCGGCGGAGCCGCTGGATCCGCCGCTGCCGCAGGCGGTGAGGGTGAGCGCCGTGGTGGCGCAGACCAGCGGGATGGTGAGGAGTCGCTTGTTCATGGCCGTGTACCGCCTTCGTCCTGCGAACCCGTGTCATGGGCGGGTTCGTTCCTGGGAGTTCGGAAGCCGTGCACCGGATCGGTACGCCGCGGGGCTGGGGGAGGCCGCCGCTCTGCGCACCTGTCGGTTGTTCCAACGGCAGGTAGCCGGCCAGCGCTTGCTTGATTGTGCTTGAAGGTGGCCAGTTTCGCGCAAATGTGAAGTCCCTGCTGTGCTCGGAAGTATTCACGAGGGGGCCCGAGCGGTCCAGTTGCGTTATCGGACCGTTGCGGACACGCCTCCCGCTGGACGGTTCGGCGGCCCGGGGAGGGAACAGCTCAGGCTTCGTCGGGTGCGGAGTTGCTGCAGGTCGGCGCAGCTGTGCGGGTGCCGTGGCGACCTCGTCGGGGCCTTGCCGGGCCGGACCGGAAGCCGAGGCCGGCGGAGCCCCGATCGTTGCTCAAACTTGTTCACAGGAGGCGCAAAGTGCGGGCCTCACGCCGAGACACCCGCCCCGCCGCGCCCGCCCCGCCCCGCTCGCCGCGCGAGCCGGCCCTCGGGCGTCGGCGGGCACGTCGAAGCCCCCGGACGGACCGGGGGCTTCGGGTGCAGCCGGTGGGGCGGGGCTCAGGCGCGCAGCACCCGCACGCCGCACGCGGTGATGGCCTTCTCCTGCGCGCCGGTCAGCTCGTCGTCGGTGACGACGTCGTGGATGTCCGTCAGCGGGCAGATCGCGGCGAAGGTGACCAGTCCCACCTTGGTGCTGTCCGTCAGGACGACCGACCGCGCGGCGCTGCGCAGGAAGGCCTGGTCGGTGTGGGCCTCCATCTCGTCGTGCGTGGTGCAGCCCTCGCTCGCGGTCAGGCCGTCGACGCCGATGAAGGCGACGTCCAGGTGGTACTGCGAGAGCATGCGTTCGGCGGCCGGCCCGACCAGCTCGTAGCTGGCCGACCGTGCGATGCCGCCGACCACCACGAGGCGGATCTCCGGGCGGACGATCAGGTCGGCCGCGATGTTGACCGCGTTGGTCACGATGGTGACGCCGCCGCGCTCGGCGAGCACCCGGGCGAGCTCGCTGGTCGTGGTGCCGCCGGTCAGGCCGACCACGGCCCCCTCCGGCACCAGGCGCTCGGCGGCCAGGGCGATCCGCCGCTTCTCGGCCTGCCGCTTGCCGTGCCGGTGGCGCAGCGGCAGTTCCAGGTTGACGGTGCCGGTCACCGCGCCGCCGCGGGTGCGGTGCAGCAGGCCCTGGTCGTGGAGCTCCTGGAGGTCGCGGCGGACGGTCGCGGTCGAGACGCCCAGCAACTCCGCCAGTGCGTGCACGTCGGCGCTCCCCGCTTCGGTGACATGAGCGAGGATCTTGGCGGTCCGGTCAGCTTTGAGCATGTCCGCGAGTCTAGACGAGGCTTGGTCCGTACCGCAGCGACGGTGTCGCGGATCCGGTGACCGAGGCCCGGCGCTGGCCGGGCGGCAGGTACGCGGCAGGTCTGCACCGAGGCCCCGGTGCTCGGAACTGATTAGAGTACCCGGCACATCAAGCAGTTTCGATCGGCGCGATGCCGTGTCCGTCCCCTGCCGGCGTGACCAGGGCGGCGAGGGGCGACGGCGGTGGCACGCGCCCTCTTCCTGGAGGTGACCGCGTGGCCCCCACCCGCATCACGTTGTCCGGCGCCCGTCTGGTCCTGCCCGGCGGTGTCGTCGATCACGGCCGGATCTCGGTCGGCGGGCCGGCGATCACTGGCCTCGGCGGCCCGGCGCAGGCCGGCGACCTCGACCTGGCCGGCCACACCGTCGTCCCCGGCTTCGTCGACCTGCACGTCCACGGCGGCGGCGGTGCGTCCTACTCCTCCGGCGTCGCGGAGGAGGCCCTGACGGCCGCCCGCACCCACCTCGTGCACGGCACCACCACCACCGTCGCCTCCACGGTCACCGGCGAGATCGACGACCTGGCCCGCCAGGCCGCCGTCCTGTCGGAACTCGTCGAGGACGGCGTCCTGGCCGGGATCCACTTCGAGGGGCCCTTCATCTCCCGCAGCCGCTGCGGCGCCCACCGCCCCGACCTGCTGCGCGACCCCGACCCCGCCCTGGTCCGCAGGCTCGTCGGCGCCGCCCGCGGACACGCGCGGATGGTCACCCTCGCCCCCGAACTGCCCGGCGGGCTGGACTCCGTGCGCCTGCTGGCCGACCTCGGCGTCATCGCCGCCGTCGGCCACACCGACGCCGACCACGCGACCGCCCTGCGGGCCGTCGACGCGGGCGCCACCGTCGCCACCCACCTGTTCAACGCCATGCCGGGGATCGCCCACCGCGCCCCCGGACCGGTCGCGGCCCTGCTGCAGGACGACCGCGTCACCGTCGAGCTCATCAACGACGGCGTCCACCTGCACCCCACCGTCCTCGATCTCGCCTACGGCGTCGCCGGCCCCTCCCGCGTCGCGCTGATCACCGATGCCATGGGCGCCGCCGGCATGGGCGACGGCCGCTACCCGCTCGGCCCGCTCCAGGTCGAGGTCAGGGACGGTGTCGCGATGCTCCCCGACGGCAGCTCCATCGCCGGCTCCACCCTCACCCTCGACCGGGTCCTGCGGCGCTGCCTCACCGTCGGCGGGCTCTCGCTGAACCAGGCGGTCGAATCGCTCTCCGCCGTGCCCGCCCGCCTGCTCGGCCTGGCCGACCGGATCGGCTCCCTGGAGGTGGGCAAGCAGGCCGACCTGGTGGTCCTCGACTCCGTCGGCCACGCCGTGGTCGCCGTGATGCGCCGCGGCGCATGGGTGGTCGGTGCCGAGCGGTTCGACGTGGTCGCCGCGGTCTGACGCTCCCTGGAGGGTGCCACGGCCCGCCGCAGCGGCGGGCCGTGGCCGTCGTCCGCCGCGTCGTCCCCGCCCGTCGCGGCGCCGCTGCTCGCAGCGCTGCCTTACCTGCACAGTGATGCTCGATATTGCGCAAAGCTGCAGTGAAGGTCTATAAATCAAGCATATTCGAGCAAGAACCTGTCTGGAGGACAGCGTGAGCCATGTGGACGTGGAGATCGCCGACCAGCCCGACTGCTGGCGGCGTGCGCTTGACCTGACACCCGAGGGCCTGCCGGAACGCGGCGAACGGGTCGCGGTGATCGGCTGCGGTACCTCGCTGTACATGGCGCAGGCCTACGCCGCACTGCGGGAGGGCGCAGGACTGGGGGAGACCGAGGCGTTCGCGGCCTCGGAGTTCCCGTACCGCCGGCGCTACGACCGGGTGGTGGCGATCACCCGCTCCGGCACCACCACCGAGGTCGTCGAAGCGCTCGGACGCGCGACGGCGGGCGAGACCGTCGCCCTCACCGCCGACGGCACGACACCCGTCGCCGGCGCCGCGCGCTCCCTGGTGGTGCTGGACTTCGCCGACGAGCGCTCGGTCGTGCAGACGCGCTTCGCCACCACCGCGCTGGTCCTGCTGCGCGCCCATCTCGGGCTCGTCCCCGACGACCTGCCGCAGCAGGCCGAGCTGGCCCTGGTCGAGCCGCTGCCCGAAGGAGCGGCCGCCGCACGCCAGTTCACCTTCCTCGGAACCGGCTGGACCGTCGGCATCGCCCACGAGGCGGCCCTCAAGGTGCGCGAGGCCGCCTCCTCGTGGACCGAGTCCTACCCCGCGATGGAGTACCGCCACGGGCCGGTCAGCGTCACCGACCCGACCAGCGCCGTCTGGTTCTTCGGTGCCCCGCCCATCGGACTGGAGGAGGAGGTCCGGGCCCTCGGTGCGACCGTCTCGGTCTCCCGCCTGGACCCGCTCGCCGACCTCGTCCGGGCCCAGCGGCTGGCCGTCGAGATCGCCGTCTCGCGCGGCCTCGACCCGGACCGGCCGCGCAACCTGACGCGCTCGATCGTCCTGGACCGGCCGTGACCGCCCCGCGCCGCGGCGGTCCCCGCGACGGAGGGGCGGGCCCGTGACCGTCATCGCCCTGGACGTCGGCGGCACCCGCATCAAGGGCGGCCTGGTCGAGGACGGACGGCTGCTCGAAGCCCGGCAGTGGCACACCCGCGCCGAACGCGGCCCCGATGCCGTGCTCGACACCCTCCTGGCCTGCGCCGACGACCTCCGCTCCGCCGCCGCCGGGCGAGACCTCCCGGTGACCGCGGCCGGGGTCGTCGTACCGGGGCTGGTCGACGAGGAGGCAGGAGTCTGCACCCTCGCGGTCAACCTGGGGTGGCGCGACGTCCCGGTCCGCCGCTGGGTGGCCGAACACCTCGACCTGCCCGTCGCGTTCGGCCACGACGTCCGGGCCGGCGGCCTCGCCGAGAGCCGACTGGGCGCCGGCCGCGGCTGCCGCGACCTCGCCTTCGTCCCGGTCGGCACCGGCATCGCCGCCGCCCTGGTCGTCGACGGCAGGCCGCACGCCGGAGCCCGGGGATTCGCCGGGGAACTCGGCCACCTGGTCGTCCGGCCCGGCGCAGACCCCTGCGCCTGCGGCAACCGGGGCTGCCTGGAGACCCTCGCCTCGGCCACCGCGGTGACCCGGCGGTACGCCGAGGCCACCGGCACCGGGGGCGTCACGGCCGAGGAGGTCGGGGGCCGGGCCGCAGCCGGCGAAGCCCCCGCCCTGCAGATCTGGACCGAGGCGGTCGAGGCACTGGCGGACGGGCTCACCGCGCTCACGACCCTCCTCGACCTCGAACGCCTCGTCATCGGCGGCGGGTTGGCCGAGGCGGGCGAAACCCTTCTGGAGCCGGTACGGAAGGCCCTCGCCGAACGGCTGACGTTCCGTCCGGCCCCCGCACTCGTGGCCGCCGTGCTCGGCCCGTACGCGGGCTGCCTGGGCGCCGGCCTGCTCGCCGAGGACCTCGCGGGGGTCCGATCGCGATGATCCTCACCGTCACGCTCAACACGGCCCTGGACATCACCTACCGGCTGGACGAGGTCACCCGGCACGGCAGCAACCGGGTCGCCGTCACCCAGCAGGCCGGCGGCAAGGGCATCAACGTCGCCCGGGTGCTCACCGCGCTGGGCCGGCCCGCCGTCGTGACCGGACTGGCCGGCGGGAGTACCGGCCGGGCGGTGCGCGCCGACCTGGCGGCCGCCCGGATCCCCGAGGACCTGGTCACCGTGGCCGGTGAGAGCCGGCGCACGGTGGCCGTCGTCGAGGGCCGCCACGGCGACACCACCGTCTACCTCGAACCCGGCCCCGCCGTCACCGCGCGCGAGTGGGAGGACTTCGTCGCCCGCTACGAACGCCTGCTGCCCCGCGCCGACGCGGTGGTGCTCGCCGGCAGCCTGCCGCCCACGCTGGCGGCCGACAGCTACCGCCGGCTGATCGGGACGGCCCACCGCCACGGCGTCCCGGCCGTCCTCGACACCGACGGCCCCGCGCTGCGCGCCGCGCTCACCGCCCGCCCCGCGCTGGTCAAGCCGAACGCCGCGGAACTCGCCGCCGCCACCGGTACCGACGACCCGGTCGACGGCGCGGAGGCCCTGCGGGAAGCCGGTGCGCAGGCGGTCGTGGCCTCACTCGGTCCGGACGGACTGCTCGCCTGCACGCCCGAGGGCCGCTGGCGGGCCCGGCTGCCCGAACGGCTGCCGGGCAACCCGACGGGCGCGGGCGACTCGGCCGTCGCCGCCCTTACCGCGGGGCTGGTCGCCGGCGCGCCGTGGCCCGAACGGCTGCGGCAGGCGGCGGCGCTGTCCGCCGCCACGGTGCCGGAGCCGCAGGCCGGCCGCTTCGACCGGGCGACCCGCGCCCGACTCCTCGGCGTGGTCGAGGTCGAGGCGCTCGGCCCCCGGCACGCGCCGTAGCGCCGGCCCGGTACCGGACTCCGCACGCCCCGCTGGCAGGCGCGCACGCCCCGCTGCCGGACCCGCACACCCCGCCCCGCCCGGCCCGGCGGAACACCGACCGGGCACCGGAAACCCACCCCCGCGAGAGAGGTCCCTCCACCACCATGCCCCTCACCGGAACCGGCGAGGTCCTCGCCCACGCAGTCCGACACGGCCACGGCGTCGGCGCGTTCAACGTCATCCAGCTGGAGCACGCCGAGGCGATCGTGGCCGGCGCCGAGGCCGCCGGCACCCCGGTCGTGCTGCAGATCAGCGAGAACGCCGTCCGCTACCACGGCGGCCTGGCCCCGGTCGGTGCGGCCACCGTCGCCGTGGCCCGGGCCGCCGCCGTGCCGGTGGCCGTCCACCTCGACCACGCCACCCGGGTGGACCTCGTCGAGGAGGCGGTCCGACTCGGCTTCGGCTCGGTGATGTTCGACGCCTCGGCACTGCCGTACGAGGAGAACGTCCGCGCCACCGCCGAGGTCAGCGCCCGGTGCCACGCGGCGGGTGTGGCGGTCGAGGCCGAGCTGGGCGAGGTCGGCGGCAAGGACGGCGTCCACGCGCCCGGCGCCCGCACCGATCCGGGGGAGGCCGCCGCCTTCGTCCGCGCGACATCGGTCGACGCCCTCGCGGTGGCGGTCGGCACCTCGCACGCGATGCTGACCCGTGACGCCCAACCCGACCTTGACCTGATCGCCGAACTGCGCGCGGCGGTCCCCGTGCCGCTGGTCCTGCACGGCTCCTCGGGCGTGGACGACGGGCACCTCGCCGCCGCCGTCGCCCACGGCATGACGAAGATCAACATTGCCACCCACCTCAACAAGGCCTTCACCGGCGCGGTCCGTGCGGCGCTCCGGGCCGACGAGGTGCTCGTCGACACCCGGGTCTACCTCGGCGCCGGCCGGGACGCCGTCGCCGCCGAAGTGGCGCGTCTGCTGGCGATACTGACTGTCCGTCAGGCGGGGGAGGGGCGCGTCCGGTAGCCGGTGCGGGCGGCGGCGCGGACGGCGGCAGGTCGGGCGGGTGTGCCACGGCCCGGGTCGGGGGCCCGGCCATCCGCCCTGTCGCCGCGCCCCATCCTGCTCGTGAGTTTGCAAATCGTGCTCAATATTGCTCGAAACGCCGCCAGTTCAAGCACTTGACGACATGTCATGTCCCTTGCTGTCATGGCGGGGCACAGCCTCCCCCGCCCGCCGCTCCCCATGGCGCGGGACACCCCTCTCCCTCCCCAGGAGGACAGCGTGAGCGCTGCCGTCGCTCCCCCCGACCCCCGACCACGGACCGCCGCCCGCCGCCGAACGGCCGCGGCCGTGGTCCTCACCCTGCTCGGCGCCCTGCTGACCGCGCTCGGCCCCGCCCTGCCCGCCCATGCCGCGACCGCCGGGAACGCCACGTCCGTCACCCGCACCGGTGACACCTTCACCGTCCGGACGTCGAGCGCCGCCGCCGTCCGGATCACCGTCGCCCGCGCCGACGTGTTCCGGATCTGGCTCTCCCCGAACGGCTCCTTCGCCGACGACCCGGCCGGCACCGACCTGGCGGTCACCACCTCCTTCGGCACGGTCGGCGCCACCCTCACCGACGCCGGCCCGTACTGGCGGATCGGCACCTCCGCCATCAGCCTGCGGATCAACAAGAAGCCGCTGACCTTCGCGCTCTACCGGGCCGACGACACCACCCCGGTGTGGTCCGAGTCCAAGCCCACCAGCTGGACCGGCGGCCGGACCACCCAGTACCTCGGCCGCGCCGCGGACGAGCAGTTCTACGGCACCGGCCTGCACCTGGGCGAATGGGCCCTGCGCGACCGGACCGTCCCCGTGGCGGTCTCCAACAAGTGGACCGAGGGCACCAACGCCAGCCCGGCGCCGTTCTACATGTCCACCAACGGCTACGGCGTCATGCGCAACACCTGGGCGCCCGGCTCGTACGACTTCCGGGCCCCGACCGCGCTCACCCACGACGAGAGCCGCTTCGACGCCTGGTACTTCGCGGGCACCTCGCTCAAGGACGTGCTCGACGGCTACACCGACGTCACCGGCAAGCCCTTCCTCGCACCGATCTGGGGCCTGGAACTCGGCAACGCCGACTGCTTCAACGCCTCCAACCCCGCCTACCAGGGCGACCACAACCGCGCCCGCCACCAGACCACGCCCGACGTGGTCGGCTACGCGACCGACGCGCGTGCCGCCGACATGCCCTCGGGATGGTTCCTGCCCAACGACGGCTACGGCTGCGGGTACACCGACCTGCCGGGCACCGTCACCGCCCTCAAGGCCAAGGGCTTCCGGACCGGCCTGTGGACCTCCACCGGCCTCGCCGACATCGACCGCGAGGTCGCAACGGCCGGCTCACGGGCCGTGAAGACCGACGTCGCCTGGATCGGCGGCGGCTACAAGTACGCCTTCGACGGCGTGAAGCAGGCCGTCCAGGGCATCGAGAACAACTCCGACGCCCGCCGGTTCGTCTGGACCGTCGACGGCTGGGCCGGCACCCAGCGCAACGCCGTCGTCTGGACCGGCGACACCAGCGGCACCTGGGACGCCATGCGCTGGCACGTCCCCTCGATCGCCGGCGCGGGCCTGTCCGCCCTCAACTACGCCTCCGGCGACATCGACGGGATCTTCGGCGGGAGCCCGCAGACCTACGTCCGCGACCTGCAGTGGAAGGCCTTCACCCCGGCCTTCATGACGATGTCCGGCTGGGGCGCCACCAACCCCGCGGCCGGGTACCAGGACAAGCAGCCCTGGCGGTTCTCCGAGCCGTACCTGTCGATCAACCGCAAGTACCTCCAGCTGAAGATGCGGCTGATGCCGTACCTGTACACCATGAGCAAGACCGCCAACGAGAGCGGCGTGCCCTCCACCCGGGCCCTGGTGCTGGAGTACCCGGACGACCCGGTGGCCCGCGGCAACCTGACCAGCGGCCAGTTCATGGCCGGCGACTCGTTCCTGGTCGCGCCGGTCGTCAGCGACACGAACGTCCGCAACGGGATCTACCTGCCGGCCGGCAGCTGGACCGACTACTGGACCGGCAGGGTCCACCAGGGCCCGGGCTGGCTCGACGGCTACGCGGCCCCGCTCGACACCCTCCCGCTGTTCGTCCGCTCCGGCGCGATCGTGCCGATGTGGCCGCAGATGAACCACACCGGCGAGAAGAGCGTCTCCACCCTGACCTACGACGTGTACCCGCGCGGCGACTCCACGTTCAGCCTCTACGAGGACGACGGGGTGACCCGGGCCCACCAGAACGGCGCCTACGCCCGCCAGCGGGTCGACGTCCGCGCGCCCGCCTCCGGCCGGGGCGACGCCGTCATCGCCGTCGGCGCGGCGAACGGCGGCTACACCGGCAAGCCCGCCTCGCGCGGCTACGAGTTCACCGTGCACAGCGCGGGCGCGCCGACCTCGGTGACGGTCGGCGGGACGGCGCTGCCCGCCCTCGCGGGCAAGGCCGCCTACGACGCCGCCGGCAGCGGCTGGTACTTCGACCCGGCCGACCGTGCCGGCGTGCTGTGGATCAAGGCCGGGAACCGGGCCGAGGCGTTCACCGTGACGGCGGCCGGGATCACCGTCCCGTCCGGCACCCCGGTCACCCCGGGGTCCGCCCCGATCCCGCAGACCGACTGGAAGGTCGTCGGCGCCGACAGCCAGGAGACCGCCGGCGAGAACGGCGCCGCCGCCAACGCGATCGACGGCAACCCGGCGACGATCTGGCACACCAAGTGGTCCGGCGGCGCCGACCCGCTGCCGCACGAGATCCGGATCGACCTCGGAGCCCGGCACGCCGTCGACGGCCTCGGCTACCTGCCCCGGCAGGACGGCGGCGTCAACGGCCGGGTGGGCCGGTACGAGGTGCACGTCTCCGACTCCACCACCGAGTGGGGCACCCCGGTGGCCACCGGCTCCTTCGCCGACACCGCCGCCGCGCAACGGGTGTCCTTCACCGCGGCGTCCGGCCGCTACCTCAGGCTGCGCGTGCTGAGCGAGGCAGGCGGCCGCGGCCCGTGGACCAGCGCGGCCGAGATCTCGGCCACCGGCACCCGGCTGCTGTCACCGGCCGGCGCCGGCGGCTGACCACCGGCCGACCGATTC
>NZ_JBSGXP010000050.1:0-50854 GCF_053610105.1 Kitasatospora sp. NPDC054939
GCCGCGGTCCTCGGACCGGGGCCGGCCGCCCGCCGTGTCAGCGCAGGTGCCCGGTGTCGTTGAGCAGCCGCAGCGAGGCGTTGCCGTCCGCGTAGTACTGGACGGCGCAGAGCGCGGCGGCCGACAGCTCCATCCGGTACATCGCGTCCGGCGGGGCGCCCAGGGCGAGCCGGACCAGCGTCTTGATCGGGCTGACGTGCGAGACCACCAGCACCGTCCGGCCCGCGTGGCGGGCGAGGATCTTGTCCCGGGCGACGCCCACCCGGTGGGTGAGGGTGGTGAAGCTCTCGCTGCTGCCGGTGGGCTTGGCCTTGGCCGAGGCGAGCCAGGCGTCGAGGTCCTCCGGGTGGCGCTGCTGCACCTCGGCGAAGGTCAGCCCCTCCCAGGCGCCGAAGTCCACCTCGCGCAGCCCCTCCTCGTAGCGGACGTCGAGGCCGAGGCGGGCGGCCACGGTCTCGGCGGTCTGCCGGGTGCGCAGCATCGGCGAGCTGACCACGGCCTGGACGGAACCGCGCGCGGCCAGCGCCTCGGCGACCCGCTCGGCCTGCCAGCGGCCCTTCTCGGAGAGCTCCGGGTCGCTGCCGCCGCTCCCGGAGAAGCGCTTCTCCGGGGTCAGCGCGGTCTCGCCGTGGCGCAGCAGGACGAACGTGGTGGGCGTGCCGAGGTCCGCGGCGCCGGCCCAGCCCGCCTTGGGGCGGGCGGTCTCCAGCGGCGGCTCCTCGACCGCCGGGGCGGCCGCGGCCGGGGCGGGCGACTTCGGCTGCCACTGGCGGCCCGCCTTGCCCGCGTCCATCGCCTCGTTGGCGAGCCGGTCGGCGTCCTTGTTCCGCTCCCGCGGGATCCAGGTGTACTTGACCTGGCCGCGCGGCAGGATCGTCCGCGCCTCGGCGGCGAGCGGCTGCATGTCGGGGTGCTTGATCTTCCAGCGCCCGGACATCTGCTCGACGACCAGCTTGGAGTCCATCCGGACGTCCACCGAGGCGTCCGGGTCGAGGTCCCGGGCGGCCCGGAGACCGGCGATCAGGCCCTTGTACTCCGCCACGTTGTTGGTGGCGTGGCCGATGAACTCGGCGGCCTCGGCGATGATCTGCCCGGTGTCGCCGTCGCGGACGACCGCGCCGTAGCCGGCCGGCCCCGGGTTGCCCCGGGAGCCGCCGTCCGCCTCGACGATGAACCTGCGCCCCGCCACCGGATCAGACGCCCGAGTCGGCGGTGCGGACCAGGATCCGGGAGCAGTTCTCGCAGCGGACCACCTTGTCGGCGGGCTCGGCCTTGATGGCGTTGAACTCGGTGATCGAGAACTCGGTGCGGCAGCCCTCGCAGCGGCGCTGGTAGAGGCGGGCCGCGCCGACGCCGCCCTGCTGCTCGCGCAGCTTGGTGTAGAGCGCGGCCAGGTCGGCCGGGACGACCGCGATGACGGTCTCGCGGTCGCGGCGGACCTTGTCGGCCTCGGCGTCGATCTCGGCGAAGGCGGCGTCCCGGCGGGACTCGGCCTCGGTGAGGACGACGGTGGAGTGCTCCAGGCGGGCGGTCAGCTCGGTCACCCGGGTCTGGGCGGCCTCCAGGCGCTCCATGACCTCCAGGACGACGTCCTCCAGGTCGCCCTGGCGCTTGGCGAGCGAGCCGATCTCGTGCTGGAGGTTCTCCAGGTCCCTCGGCGAGGTGATGGCACCGGAGTCCAGGCGCTGCTGGTTGCGGGCGGCGCGGGTGACGACCTGCTCGACGTCCTGCTCGGCCTTGGTCAGCTCGCGGGTGGTGTCGCCGTGCTGGGCCTGGGCGGCGACGACCAGGTCCTTGAGCGCGGTGTGGTCGGCGGTGGCCTTGTCGATCTCGGCGTGCTCGGGCAGGCTGCGACGCCGGTGGGCCAGCTGGTCGAGCTTCGAGTCGATGGCCTGGAGGTCGAGCAGGCGGATCTGGTCGGCGGGCGCGGCGTTCAAGCGGAGAGCTCCTGTGAATCGGGTCAGGCGGTGAAGGACATGGGGGCGTGCGCGGTCCACGGGTCGGTGACCCGGTGCGAGACCTTGGTCTCGACGGCCCAGCCGCGCTTGTCGGCGGCGGCGAGCAGGGCGCGCTCGGCCAGGGTGAGCCACGGCCACTCGGTGGCCCAGTGCGCGGCGTCGACCAGCGCCACGGGCGCCGCCTCGGTGGCCTCGGAGGCGGGGTGGTGGCGCAGGTCCGCCGTGACGTACGCGTCGACACCGGCCGCGCGCGCCTCGGCGAGGAAGCTGTCGCCGGACCCGCCGCAGACCGCGACGCGGCCGACCAGGCGCTCCGGGTCACCGGACACCCGGACTCCGGCGGCGGTGGCCGGCAGGCCCGCGGCGACCCGGGCGGCGAAGGCGGCGAGGGTGATCGGCTCCGGCAGTTCGCCGATCCGACCGCTGCCGCGCCGGCCCAGCGGGTCGGTCGGGTCCGCGACCAGCGGGCCGGTCACCCGCAGGCCGACGGCCTCGGCGAGCGCGTCGGAGACGCCCGGGTCGGCGTGGTCGGCGTTGGTGTGCGCCACGTGCAGGGCGATGCCGTTGCCGATCAGGGTGTGCACGACCCGGCCCTTGAAGGAGGTCGCCGCGACGCTGGTGGTGCCGCGCAGGTAGAGGGGGTGGTGGGTGACCACCAGGTCGGCACCCCACTCGACCGCCTCGTCGACGACCGCCTGCACGGGGTCCACGGCGAACAGCACGCGGCGGACCTCGGCCTGAGGGTCCCCGCAGACCAGGCCGACGGCGTCCCAGGACTCCGCCCACTGCGGCGGGTAGATCTCTTCGAGCGCGGTGATGACGTCGGACAGTTTCGGCACCTGTCGAGACTACCGTGCGCGCGGAGCGCCGCGGGCCGCCCGGCACTGGGGGCGCGCGGGCACGGGCGGCAGGGCGCGCGGGGGGCGGGGGCGGCGCGCGCGGGTGTTCCGTACAGAGGGGTGCGCGGGCGCGGGGGCGGGGCGCGCGGGCGGTCCGTACGGGAGGGGCGCACGGGGGCGGGGGTGCTCCGTACGGGAGGGGCGCGCGGACACCCGTACAACTGCGCGTCAACCGGCGGGTGCGGGACCGTACCGCCGCCGCGGAACCCGCTCCCCGGTCTGCGCGCGCATATCGAGCCGTTCGCACATATTCGAAACGCAGGCCGGATCACCCTTACGAGTGAAGTGACCCGCACGGCATTGAGCGTCCCGCACAATCGAAAGTAACTTCAGTCCTGCGAACGGGAGTTGCCCCGACCCTGGGTCGGGAATGGCACTCCGCCGACCGTCCGGGTCCCAATCCCCGGCGGCGCACGGGAATGGCGAAACCCGGCAGTGGCGGACGCGGCCGGGTACCACTCCCGTCATTCCGAGAAACCGATCAGGCCGCGACCGTGCGCCCGGGTGCCGGAGCAGTGGGCACCCCCGGACGCCGGCGGGAGACGAAGGGATGTGGATGGCGGATGGGGTCGAACACATCACTGCGTACGGCCGGGGGTCGGGACTCGGACGGTCATGGGCCGCATGCGGGCGGCTCGTGGCCGGAACGCACGCGGGCGGCGCTGGCCGGCGCCGGGAGCCGGGAGGGCGGCGGCACCTGGGCGGTCGACGTCGACGGCTTCTGGTGCACGGTCGGGCCGCCCGCGGACCGGTCCGCCGCAACACCCGCCCAGGGCTGGAAGATCCACGTCAGCGCTGCCTCGGCCGCTGCGGAGGAAGTCCTGGCGGCGGTCACCCGGGTGATTGCGGCCGACCCCTGCCCGTTCAAGTTCGCCGCCGCACCGCAGCAGCTGCACGAACTCAATTCCCGCAACAGCGAACGCGGTTCGGCCGGGAAGTTCGTCACCGTCTATCCGGACGGGGACACCCAGTTCCGCCGGCTCGCCGCCGCCCTGCACGAGGCCACCGCCGGACTGCCCGGCCCGGTCGTCCTCTCCGACCGTCCGTACGCGCCCGGCAGCCGGGTGCACTACCGCTACGGCGCCTTCGCGGGCCGCGCCGAACTGGGCAACGACGGCGGCTACCGCTCGATGCTGCACGGGCCGGACGGCGAGCGCGTCGAGGACGTGCGCGGGGCGGCCTACCGCTGTCCGCCGTGGGTCCGGGATCCATGGGGGGCAGGGGGCGGGCGTTCCGGTGTCGGGCCTTCCGGGGTGGCCGGCGGGGTCGGGGGTTCTGCGGGTTCCGGGGCGGCTGGCGGGGTCGGGGTTCCGGGGGCCAGGGGTGCCGCTCAGGGCCGGCCCGGGGCGGGGAAGCCGGTGGTGCCCGCCCGGCGCTCCGGCGGGGTCCTGCTGGTCGGCCGGTACGCGATCACCTCCGCCGTCCGGCACGGCACCAAGGGCGGGGTCTTCCTCGGCCGGGACGTCCTCGACGGCACCGAGGTCGTGGTGAAACAGGCCCGCGCCCACATCGAGGTGGACCGCGCCGGAACGGACGCCCGTACCGCCCTGCGCCACGAGGCCGCTCTGCTCGGCCGACTCGCGGAACTCGCCCGGCCCGGCGGCCCACCCGTCGCACCGAACGCCCTCGAACTGATCGAACAGGACGACTCGCTCTTCCTCGTGCAGGAACGAATCGCCGGACGACCGCTCGGCACCTGGGTCGCCGACCGGCTCCGCCGCGACGGCAGCCCCGACGTCGACTGGTCCGAGGCCGGCCCGCTCGCCCGCGCCCTCGTCGACCTGCTGGAGCGGATCCACACCCACGGCCTGGTGCTGCGCGACCTCTCCCCCGGCAACGTCCTGGTCCTGCCCGGCGGCGGCCTGCGCCTGGTCGACCTGGAACTCGCCGCCGAGACCGGCAGCCGGGCCGGTTCCGCCGGAACGCCCGGCTACCGCGCCCCCGAACAGGGCCCGGGCGGCCGGCTCAGCCTGGTCACCGACGGCACCTGCCGCGCCGACCCCGCCGCCGACCTCTATGCCCTGGGCGGCCTGCTCTTCCTCCTCGCGACCGGCCACGACCCGCTGCTCCCCGAGGACCTGCCGCACGCCCGCCCGGTCGCCGACCGCCTCGGCCGCTGGCTCGCCCTCGCCGCCCGGCACGGCGCCACCGCCCGCCGGCTCGCTCCGCTGGTGCTCGGCCTGCGGGCGGCAGAGCCTGCGGAGCGGTGGAGCCTGGAGCGCGTCCGGGCGGGGCTGGCGGACGGACGTCCAGACGGCCCCGCGGCGGGCCCGCCTCCGCGCCCGCGCCCGCGGGTGAGTGGGGTGGACTGCGGTGCGCTGGTGGATTCGCCCGCGTCCGGGCCGTCCTCGTCCGGGCCGCAATCGTCGGGACCGCACTCGGCTGAACCGTCCTCACCCGGACCGCTCGACCTGTGTGACCCGGTTCCCCGCGCCGCCGCCGGGGCCGGGGCACTGGTGTTCGCCCCCGGGACGGCACTGTTCGATCCCGGGGCGCCCACCGGGCCCGACCTCGAACGCGTCCTGCACGACGGACTCCACCACCTGGCCGCCACCGCGACGCCCGAGCGACGCGACCGGCTCTGGCCGGCGGTGCCCGCCGGCCGGCTCTCCGACCCGTGCAACGTCCAGCACGGCGCCGCCGGAGTGCTCGCCCTGCTCGCCCGGGTCGCCCTGCAGTGGGGGATGCCGACCGGGATCCGCGACCTGGCCCGCCGCACCGCCCGGACGGCCGCCGACTGGATCGAACCCCGCTGCACCGCCGAGCCGTCGGTGCTGCCGGGCCTGCACTTCGGACGCTCCGGCACCGCCTGGGCCCTGCTGGACGCCGCCACCGCCCTGGAGGACCGCGAACTCTCCGCCCGCGCCGTCGCCATGGCCCGCTCGATCCCGTCCGACTGGCCCAACCCGGACGTCTGCCACGGCACCGCCGGCGCCGGACTCGCCCAACTCCGCTTCGGCTGGGGCGATCTGGCCTCACCCGTCGACCGCGAGTTCCGCGCCCGCGCCGTGCACAGCGGCCACGCCCTGCTCGCCGCGGCGCAGCACGAACCGTACGGAACGGTCTGGCCGGTGCCGAAGGACTTCGACTCCGCGCTCGCCGGGATCACCCACCTCGGGTACGCCCACGGCGTCGCCGGCGTCGGCGCCTTCCTGCTGGCCGCCGCCGAGGAGAGCCACGACCGGGTACTCCTCGCCGGCGCCGCCGAGGCCGGCCGCACCCTCGCGGCGACGGTCCGACGGGCCGGGCCCGCCGACCCGGCGGAGTCTTCCGACGGCGGCACGACCGCCCGTTGGCCGCAGAGCGCCGGCGACCCCGGGCACGTCCGGCTGACCCACTGGTGCAGCGGCTCGTCCGGGGTCGGCACCTTCCTGCTCCGGCTCTGGCAGAACACCGGGGACCACGAGACGTACGAACTCGCCCTCGCCGCCGGGCAGGCCGTCCTCGCCGACCGCTGGCACAGCGGCACCAGCGCCTGCCACGGCCTGGCCGGCGACGGCGAGTACCTGCTCGACCTGGCCGAGGCCACCGGCGACCGCGCATTCCACACCGGCGCCGTGGAGTTGGCCCACCTCATCGCCGCCAGGGCCGCCGTGCGCGACGGCCTGCTGGTGCTGCCGGACGAGACCGGCACCGACAGCGCCGCCGCGTACGGGACCGGTACCGCCGGGGCGTTGGCCTTCCTGCTGCGGCTGCTGCACGGCGGTCCGCGGCTCTGGGTCGACCCGGTGCCACCCGGACTGAAGCGCCAAGCGCCGCACCCCCGGCCCGAGACGGGGGCGCCATGAGCGTGGCAACCCGCACCGCGGCCCAGGCCCTGCGGCGGCTCAGCTTCACCTTCGCCGCCGACGGCAGCCGCGCCGCCTGCCTCGCCTCCGCGGCCGACGGCGGCTGGTACGTGGAGAGTTGGCGGCTGCCGCTCACCGGACCGGCCGTCCCCACCGCGCTCCCGCTGCCCGACAACCGTGCGGAGAGCCTGCACTCCCAGCTGGTCGCCCTGCCGGGCGGTGCCGTGCTGATCTGCCGCCACGACGGCGAGCGGCACGAACTGGCCCTGCTGTCGGCGACCGGCCCGGAGCCCGCCGCCGGGCAGTCGGCCGCACCTCTCGGACCCGCGGGCTCCCCCACCGGGGCGACACCCGTCCGGGAGACCGCCGCCCGGGAGACCCCCGCCGCCGTCGACGCCGCCACCGCCGTACGCGAACGCCGGCTCGCCACCCTGCGGATGCCCGGACTGCGCCTCCTGCCCACGCCCGTCGCCCCCGGCACGCACCGCCCCGCCGGAGCCCCGGTCGCCGTCGCCCTCGGCAGCGACACCCGGCCCGCCACCACGGTCTGGCTGGTCCGCACCGACGGCACCGAACCCCACCGGGTCGCCGAGATCCCCGGGTTGCACGGCGGCGGCGTCTGGCTGGACCACACCGGCGCACTGCTCGCCCTCGACCGCGTCGACGGCGGGACCGTCCGCACGGTGGTGCTCGACCTGCGCAGCGGCACGGTCACCCCGCTGCTGGAGATCGGCGAGCGCAGCAACGACCGGCTGGTGCTGTTCGACCCCGACACCCGCTTCGCGATGGTCCGCAGCGACGCCCCCGGAACGGACCGGCTCGGCTGGGGCGTCCTCGGCAGCGGCGACCCCCTGCGGTTCCCGGACGGGCTGCACCTGCACGGGATGTTCCTGCGGCCGATCGCCCTGCAGGCAGCGTCGCGCACGGCGGAGCCGGGCGGCGGGGCGGGCTCGGGCTGCCCCGCGGGTGCGAGCGCGGGTGGGGGTTCGGGTGGTCCCGGTGGTGGCGCGGGCCGGGGTCCGATCGGGCCGCGGGTCGCCCTGCAGATCGACCACGGCGCCGGTTCCACCCTTGCGCTCTGGCGGCCCGGGGGCGGGCGGCCGGTGCCGCTGGCGGTCCCGCCCGGACGGCTCGGCGCCGTCGGGCACTGGTCGGCGGCCGGCCTGCGGATGCCGTACTCGGCCCCCGACCACCCCGCCGCCCTGGCCACCCTGGACATCGACGCCCTGCTCGCCCACGCCCCCGACCGGACCGGCGCCGACCCGGCACCGCCGCTCCCCCTGCAACTCGCGCCACTGCCCCTGCAGTTGGCCCCACTCGGCGGCGGACTGCCGGGCACCGCCCGCCGCGACGCCGCCCTGCCCCGGCCCGTCGCCCCCGGCGCGCACACCTCCCGTACGGCGCCGCCGGGTTGGCAACTCGACGGCAGCACCCCGCCCAACGAGGGCGGACACTGGCGGTCCGCACACGTCCTGGAACTCGCCGGCCCGGCCGGACCGTTGGAGGCCGTCGTGTACGGCGGCGACACCTGGCTGAGCAGCCCGCACCTGGTCCTCGCCCTGCACGGCGGCCCCGCGGACGCGTGGCGGCTCGAATTCGACCCCGCCCTCCAGCGGATGGCCTCCGACGGCCTCGCCGTCCTCGCCCCCAACCAGCGCGGCTCCACCGGCTACGGCCTGGAACACGCCCTCGCCATCCGCGGCGCCTGGGGCGGCCCCGACCTCGACGACATCCTCTACCTGCTCGACGCCATCGCCGGCCAGCGCGCGGCCCTCGGCCTGGAACCGCCCTCGCTGTTCGGCGTCAGCTACGGCGCCTTCCTCGCCCTGCTGGCCGCGGCCCACGCACCCGCCGACCACCTCGCCCGCTGCGCCGTGGTCGCCCCCTTCCTGTCCGGCGCCCGCCTGCTCGCCGAAGCCTCCGCCCCCGTCCGGGCGCTGTGCACCAGACTCGGCGGCGCCGATCCGGTCGAGGACGCCCGCGGCCCGCGCGACGTCCTGCAACTCGCCCACCGCCTCACCGCGCCGCTGCTGATCGTGCACGGCGACCGGGACGAGGTGGTACCGGTCGGCCAATCGCGCTCACTGCGCCACGAGCTGCTGCGGATCGGCCGTACCGAGGGAGCCGACTTCCGGTACGTCGAGGCCGCCGGCTCCGGGCACGAGGTCCTCGCCGAGGAGGGCGGCGCCGTGCTGCACGAACTGCTCGCCGGCTTCCTGCGCACCGGCCGCCCCGGCTAGACCCTCCCGTCCGGAACCCCGCCGGGCGCGCCCACAGACTCCCGGACCCGCGCGGCCTCCGCGCACGGCCCGGGGCAGTACCCGCGGCGGCGGACCGCGCCGCCACGGGCGACCACACCACCAGGGGAGGAACCCGATCATGGAGAACACGGTGGACTTCGAGACCGACCTCGCGGCCCTGCAGGAGCTGCCGGAGAAGGAGTCCGTCGAGCTGGGCGGCCACGGCGGCGGCTGCCAGTTCACCTGTCTCATCCTGACCTGCCTGATCTTCACGGCCAGCTAGCCACCCACCGCAGACCGCCCGTTCCCGCCTGTCCGGACAGGCGGGAACGGCGCCGCTCCCGAGCGCACCCCCGGGCGTGCCGGCCGCCCCGCTGTCGCGAGGTGCTCCGCGTCCGCCGTCCGCATCCGCCGTCCGCCGTCCGCCGTCCGCCGTCCGCCGTCCGCAACCGTCGAGCCTCCCGGCCCGCACGTGCCTGCCCTGCCTTTCCCTGCCAGCCGACGGGGGCCGGCCGCGGGCCCCAGCCACGGCCGCCCTGGCAGCCCGGTGTCCTGCCGCCCCCGCCCACCTGCGCGAGAAGTCGACGGGGCCGACTTCTCGCGCGGGGGGCCGGGCGACCCGCACACCTGAAGCTGCGCGCGGACGGGTCGGCGCTGCAACTCGCCGCCGAGGGTGCCGGTGCCGGTGCCGCGAGGGAGCGCCCCCGCCCACCGCCGACTCACCTTCGGGCAATTGCTCGCACCGAGCAGCCTGCTCGGTCGACTTGCCGCAGGTGCGCGTGCGCCACCGAGCCGCCCGCCCCGACTCGCGCGCAGGAAGTCGGACCTGGCGACTTCCTGCGCGGGGTGCTGCTCTCGGCCGACCGGGGCGATCGTCAGCCACGGGCGCCCGGGGAGCAGCAGATATGTAGACCGGTCAGCATATTCAGACAGGCTTAAGGAAATGTAGACCGGTCTGCATATTTGCCCGGGGGGCGGCCGCTCACGGTGGCGCACGCACGGGGCGGACGGACGAACCCAGTGCCGACGTCGCGTCCGGACCCGCGCCCCCGAACTCCGGACGGGACCGCGCGCAGGAAGTCGGCAGGTCCGACTTCCTGCGCAGGGTGCGTACGGAGCCGCTCCCCCGAAACCGCAACCCCCTGCCCTACTGGGGCCCGGCGGTGCGGCGAGCGCGTCGGCTTCAACGCTGCCGGCGCTCGCCCCCGGTCGTCACCGGTCACCGCTGGTCGTCACCGGTCGCCGCTGGTCGTCGGTGAGCGAAGCGGCCCGGGGCCGCAGGCGGGGGCCGTCGGCGGGCGCGACCTAGGGGCACGGACGGCGGAAGGATGCCGTTAGGATCTTGCCGCTGGACTTCGCCCGTGCCGCGTGCGGCCGATCGTGTGCGTGATCGCCGGTTCGACCGCGATCCCGATCGGGTGCCCGGCCGTGCCACCGGTGTCCGCTAGAGCGGCGCCGACGAACCCGCACCCTCCACGGAAGTACGGAAAGACGATTCTGATGTCCGACACCCTCACCGACACCACCGGTCCCGCGAGCCACGGGATCGACGCCGACGAGACCCTGGCCGAGGACACCGCGTCGCACGGCCGCCACCGCGGGGCCTCCGCCGCCGACGACACCGCCGAGTCGAACGCCCACGGGCGCCACCGCCTCACCGCCTGAGCAACACCTCGCTCCGCAGGGCCCGCCGCACACGCGGCGGGCCCTGCGGGCTGTTCGGGCCGGGGTCAGTCCATGGTGACGACGGTGCGGAGCGCCTCTCCGCTCCGCATCTGCGCGATGGCGTCGTTGACGTCGGCGAGGGCGACCCGGTGCGTGATCATGCCGGCGAGGTCGATCCGGCCGGCCCGCCACAGGTCGACGACCAGCGCGACGGTGCGCGGCACGTCGGCGCCGCCGTACAGGGAGGGCAGGAGGCGCTTCTCGTTGAAGAACAGTTCGCCCATGCTGAACTGCGCGAGGTCGTCCTGGGCGCCGGCCCCGATGACCACGACGGCCCCGCCGCGCCGGGCGGCGTTGTAGCCGGCCCGGACGGTGGCGCCGCGGCCGACCGCCTCGAAGACGTAGTCGTACCCGCCCGACGGCAGGGTCTTGGCGGCGGCCTTCAGGTCCTCGGGGGTGAGGGCGTCGGTGGCGCCGAAGGCGAGCGCGCGTTCGCGGCGGGAGGCCACCGGGTCGACGACGGTGATCCGGCCGGCCCCGCAGACCCGGGCGCCCTGGACGGCCGCGATGCCGACGCCGCCGGCGCCGATGACGGCCACCGAGGAGCCGGGTTCCACCCGGGCGGTGTTGACGGCCGCGCCGATACCGGTGGTGACGCCGCAGCCGATGAGGGCGGCGAGGTCGTACGGGAGGTCGGCGGGCACCTTGATGACGGCGGTCCGGTCGACGACGACCTCCTCCGCGAAGGAGCCGGTGCCGTAGAACCCGGACGCCACCGCGCCCGACTCGCCCGACCCCGCAGGCCCGCCGACAGCGCCACCGGCAGCACCACCGGCAGCGTCCCCGGGGCCTCCGGCGCCGCCGAAGCGGAACCCCGGCGCCCCGAGTCCGCGCAGGCTGGCGACGCAGAGGTGGCCGCGGCCCGCGGCGCAGTGGGCACAGGTCCCGCAGGGCGCCATCCAGCAGAGCACCACCCGGTCGCCGACGGCCACCCCGGTGACGCCCTCGCCGACCTCGACCACGTCGCCGGCGCCCTCGTGGCCGGGGACGAACGGGGCGGGCTGCGGCAGGACGCCGCTCATCGCGGAGAGGTCGGAGTGGCAGAGGCTCGCTGCCCGCAGGCGGACCCGGACCTTCCCCGGTCCGAAGCCGATCGCCGTCACGTCGTCACGGACGTCGAGGGTCTCCTCGCCGGTCTTGTGCAGGACGGCTGCGCGCATGGGCTCTCCCGGGTTCGCGGAGGGTGTCGGCTGATTGTGGCATGCCATCCTCCGGACTAGAACACGTTCCATCGCATCCGGGCACCGGCCGGGATCCACCGGACACAGCTTCCGTACCGTCGAGTAGGGTCCGACGGCGGGCAACTCCGACCGGCGCTCGCACCCGTCCCCTCGCCCCCGTCTCCTCGCATCCGTCTCCTCGCACCACCCGCGCCCGCACCCCCTTCTGCACCCCTGCCCCCACCCCCACCCCCGCCCCGCCCCGGTACCCGCCCCCCGCAACCCGCGCACCCGCCCCCGTACCGGCGGCACCGTCCCCGGCCGCGCCCGGCCGAGCCAAGGAGCAGCAGCGATGTCCGACCGCCCCGAGAGCACCCCCACGCCGAAGCCCGAGGTGCTGGCCGCCTTCGAGTCCGCGACCGGGTTCATGCCGGTGGACGAGGGCCTGGCGCTGTACGCGGCGGCGGTGGAGGCGGCGGGGCGCACCGGCCTGCCGCTGCTGGAGATCGGCACGTACTGCGGGCGTTCGGCGATCCTGCTGGCGGCCGCCGCTCGGGAGCACGGCACGGTGGCGCTCACGGTGGACCACCACCGGGGTTCCGAGGAGCAGCAGCCGGGCTGGGAGTACCACGACCCGACGCTGGTGGACCCTGAGGTCGGGCTGATGGACACGCTGCCCCGGTTCCGCCGGACCCTGCACGCGGCCGGGCTGGAGGAGCACGTCGTCGCGCTGGTCGGGCGTTCGCCGCAGATCGCGGCGGCGTGGGGCGGGCGGGTCGGCCTGGTGTTCATCGACGGCGGCCACACGGACGAGCACGCCACCGGCGACTACGAGGGCTGGGTGCCGCACCTGGCGCCGGAGGGCCTGCTGGTGGTGCACGACGTCTTCCCGGACCCGGCGGACGGCGGCCAGGCCCCGTACCGGGTGTACCTGCGGGCGCTCGCCGAGGGGTTCGAGGAAGTCTCGGTGACGGGTTCGCTGCGGGTCCTGCGCCGCGCCGCCGGCTGAGGCCGCCGCCCGAAGCCCACCGGCCCCCCTGCCTCCTGCTGCTCCCGCCTCCCCGGGACGGGATCCCCGGACCGGCCCCACCGGCGATCACGGATGCTCTAACGTCGTGCCCGGCCCGGTGCGTGGTCCGGGTGCCGGGACTCCCAAGCGGGTGTTCGAACGGTACGGTGTCCGCGCGGCGGTGTGCGGCAGGGCCGGGTACGGCCTGCCACCCGGTACCGGCGCCGACGACGACACGGCACGGAACGGCACTCAGCGGAGCAGGACGGCGGGGGCGAACGCATGACGGACCAGCACAACACCGCTCCGGCGGTCTGGGACCCCACCGCGCGCGGCGGCGCGGGCGGCTGGGTCCGCGGCGGGCAGCCGCAGCCCGGGCAGCCCCCGCAGCAGGGCCTGCCGGCCGGCGCCACCCCGCCCGGCGCCGCCCAGGCCGCCCCCGCTTCGGCCGCCCAGCCCCCGGCGCCCCACCCACAGCCCGGCTATCCCGGCCAGCCCGGCCAGCCCCCGGCAGCGCAGCCGCCCGGGGGCCGGCCGCCCGCCGCCGGGTACCCGGACGACGCGGCCGCCACCCAGGTGCTGCCGCCCGTCCCGGCCGCTCCGCGCACCCCGGTGCCGCCGTACCAGGCCCCGCCCGTGCAGGCCCCGCCCGCCCCGGGGGCCGTCGGGGACCAGGGCCCGCCGCTGGGCGCCCGCCCGTACGTGGCCGCGGCGCCCGGGTACGACGCGCCGACCGCCCCCGCCTTCCCCCAGACGCCGCCCGCACGGCCCGCCGGTCCGCCGACGGCCCCGCCCGGCAGCCCGTTCGCCGGCCCGTCCGCACCTCCGGGAGCACCGGGGGCGCCGGGGTCCGCCTTTCCCGGCCACGCGACCGCCCAGGGCGGTCTCCCGCCGTACGGCGGCCAGTACCCGGGCGCCCAGCCCGACTACGCCACCTACGAGAACTACACGAACCACCAGGGCGACGACGAGGACCGGCCCGGCACCAACCGGGCACCGCTGCTGATCGGCTTCGCGCTGCTGCTGGTCGTGGCGATCGGCGGCGGCATCCTGTGGTCGATGCAGGGCGACGACCCGGACGGGGGCCAGGCCGGGCCGGCGCCGGCGTCCTCGGCGAGCGGGAGCGCGAACCCGCAGCCCGCGCCCGTGCCGTCCGGCGGTGGCGCGCCGTCAGCGGACGCCGGCGGTTCCGCGTCGGCGAGCCCGTCCGGGAGCGCGAGCCCGAGTTCCGGCGCGCCGGGCCCCAACGCGCAGACCCAGGCGAAGGCGCTGGACCAGCTGCTGGCCCGCGGCGAGGGGGCGAAGGCCCCGATCGGCAGTGCGGTCGCCAAGGTCAACAGCTGCCCGTCCAAGTCGGAGATCGAGAGTGCGGCCCAGGTCTTCGACACCGGCGCCAAGGAGCGCGACCAGCTGATGGCGGACCTGGCGAAGCTCACCCTGACCGACGTACCGGGCGGGGTGGAGGCCGCGAAGTCGCTGAACTCCGCGTGGCAGCTGTCCGCGGACGTCGACCGGGCGTACGCGGCGTGGGCGCGGTCGGTGGCCGAGAAGGGCTGCGCGGGCAACGCCCCGAACACCGCCGACAAGAAGCGCGCCGACGAGCTCAACCCGCAGGCCACCCAGGCGAAGAAGGACTTCGTCGCCAAGTGGAACCCGGTGGCGTCCACCTACGGGCTGACCCCCCGCACCCAGGACAGGATCTGAACCACCCGTGACCCCCCGCACCACCCCCGACCCGTCCGGCCAGACCGGCCCATCCGGCCCGACCGCGCCGGACACCGCAAACGCCCCGGACGACCCGGACGCCCCGGCTCCCCGCGGCACCCGCCGCTCCGCGCTGCTGCGTTCCGCCGCCGTCGCGGGGGCCGTGGTGCCGCTCTGCCTGGCCGGCTGGCTGGGCTGGCAGGCGTTCGGCGACCACGGCGGGGACCGCGAGGACTCGGCCCGCGCGGCCGCTCCGGCGCCGCCGGCCACCGGCTCCCCGGACGTGTCCGCGGCCTCCCCCGGCGCGGGCCCGGCCACCCAGGGCCCCGCCTCGACCCCGGCAGCGATCGACACGCCGACCGGCGCGTCCGCACCGACCGGAGGCCCCACCGCGTCCACCTCCGCGACGCCTGGCGCTCCCGGCACACCCGCCGCACCCGGAACCTCCTCCGGATCCTCACTCGCCGGTCGCACCGTACTGCTCGATCCCGGTCACAACCCGGGCAACTTCTCGCACACCGCGGACATCAACCGCCAGGTCGACATCGGCAACGCCCGCAAGGAGTGCGACGCCACCGGTACGTCCACCAACTCCGGTTACACGGAGGCCGAGTTCTCGCTCGACGTGTCCCGCCGGGCGAGGGCCGTCCTGACGGCGCGGGGCGCGACCGTCGTGCTGACCCAGGACGGCGACCGGCCGTGGGGGCCGTGCATCGACGAGCGGGCACGGGCCGGTGCCGCCGCCCACGCACAGGTCGCGGTGTCGGTGCACGGGGACGGCGGCCCGGCGTCCGGAAGCGGGTTCCACGTGATCGTGCCGGGCCGGGTCAGCGTCCCGGGCAAGGTCGACAACTCGGCGATCGTCGCCCCCTCGCAGCGGCTCGGCACCCTGCTGCGCGACAGCTTCAAGGCCGCCACGAACGAGCCCTACGCCAGCTACGTGGCCAAGCAGGGGCTGGACACCCGTACGGATCTCGGCGGTTTGAACCTCTCGGCCGTCCCCAAGGTCTTCATCGAGTGCGGTAACATGCGCAACTCCGCCGACGCCAAGCGGATGACGGACCCTCAGTGGCGCCAGCAGGCGGCCCAGGGGATCGCCGACGCGGTGACGGCATTCCTGACCGCTTCCGGGGGAACCACACCGGGGTGACGGAATACCACTTCCGGGTGACACCGCATGGCATCACCTGAGAGCGCGGGGGGAACGGGCCTGTTCCGACCGGCCCGGTCGGGGCTCCGCTTTGCAACGACTTCGCCCCATTCCGGAACCCGCTGTGCACCCGTCGGGTGCTTGGGCCTAGGCTCTTGCTCCGTTCGGGAGTTCTACCGGCCGGCCAACCGACCGCAGAAACCGCCGTCCACGACACACCAACGAGGGGAACGTTAGTGAATCTGCGCGCTCTCACCAGGGGAGACGCCGCCGTCGCAGGTGCGGCCGTCCTGCTGTTCATCGCCTCCTTCCTGCCGTACCTGACCTTCGACCCCTGTGGCGGGTCCAAGTTCGGCGGCTCCTGCTCCCGGTCGGAGAACGCCTGGAACACGGAGCTCTTCCCGGTCCTGCCGTCGATCTTCCTGCTCGGCATCCTCGCCGCCGTGCTGATCCTCGTGCAGCGCTTCCAGGGCGCCGGCGCCGCCAACCGCCAGATCCTCGGTCTGCGGCTGGACCAGTGGGGCATCGCCTTCGCCGTCTCCGCGCTGTGGGCCTCGCTCTGGTCGCTCGGCGGCCAGGCCGAGATCTACGGCCACGGCTTCGGTGCCTGGCTGGCCGTCATCTCGCTGATCATCATGGCGGGCGCCGCCGTGGCGACCCCGGTCGTCCCGGCGCTCCAGGCCGCGCTGGTCTCCGACAAGCCGGCCGCGCCGCAGGGCGGCTACCCGGGCGGCTACCCGGCCCCGCAGCAGCCGGGCCAGTACGGCTACCCGCAGCAGGGCCAGCCGCAGCCGTTCGGCGCCCAGCCGCAGCCCGGTGGCTACGGCTACCCGGCGCCCGGCCAGCCGCAGGACGCCCACCAGGCTCCGGCCGCCCAGGCCGCTCCGGCCCCGGCTCCGGCTCCGGCCGCGGGCGCCCCGGCCGGCGACTTCGCGCCGTTCTGGTTCGCCGTCCCGGGCCCGCGCCAGCTGGCCCCGAAGGACAACCCGGCCGGCGGACCGGTGGGCGAGCTCGTCCCCGGCACCTGGTACCTGGCCGTCGAGCAGCGCGGCGGCGCACTGGTCGCCCAGCTGCAGGACGGCACCCAGGGCGTGCTGGCCGACACCACGGGCATCCAGCGCGGCTGACGCAGCCGCCTGCTCCCCGCAACGCGGAAGGGGCGGCACCGGAACTCTCCGGTGCCGCCCCTTCCGCGTGTCCGCGGGCCGCTCAGCAGCAGTCGTGGACCACCAGGCCGGCCGGCAGGTGGTCGCCGCCGAAGACCGCCACCGTGGCCGGGTCGCCGCCGAGCGCGGCCACCGCCAGCAGCAGCGCCCCGGACGTCCAGGTGGTGCGCTCCTCCGGCCAGATCGCGTCGTCCTCGAACACGTACCCCGTCCAGTACGACCCGTCGGTGTGCCGCAGGTGCTTCTGGATCCAGCGCAGGATCTCCACCGCGCGGTCGGACTCGCCCACCGCCCAGAGGGCGAGGGCGAGTTCCGCGCTCTCACCGCCGGTCACCCACGGGCGGTCGCTGACGCAGCGCACGCCCAGGCCCGGGACGACGAAGCGCGCCCAGTCCCGTTCGATCCGCTCCAGCGCGGCCGGGCCCCGCAGCGCCGTACCGAGCACCGGGTAGTACCAGTCCATCGAGTAGCGGTCCTTGTCGAGGAACCGCTCCGGGTGGTGGGCGATCGCGTGGCGCAGCCGTCCGGCCGCCAGCTCCCAGTCGGGCTGCGGCTCCTCCAGGTAGTCGGCGATGGCCAGTCCGCAGCGCAGGGCGTGCAGGATGCTCGACGAACCGGTGAGCAGCGCCTCCTCGGGCGCGGTGCCGTCCTCGTCCAGCCGCCAGGCGATCGGCCCGCCGGGCAGTCGCAGGCCGACGATGAAGTCCAGCGCCCGCCGGACGGACGGCCAGATCCACTCCAGGAAGGTGTCGTCTCCGGTGCTGAGGTGGTGGTGCCAGACGCCCACGGCGATGTAGGCGCAGAAGTTGGTCTCCTTCGAGGCGTTGGTGACGCTGCCGTCGGCGGCGCCCTCCTGCCCGTAGGCGTAGGCCGCGTACCAGGAGCCGTCCGGGTTCTGGTGGGCGACCAGCCAGCGGTAGGCGGCCTCGGCGGCGGCGTGCTCGCCGGCGGTGTCGAGGGCCATCGCGGCCTCGGTGTGGTCCCACGGGTCGAGGTGGTACCCGTGGAACCACGGCAGGGCCCCGTCGGGCTGCTGCTCGGCGAGGATGCTGCGGACGGTCTCGGCGGCCTGCACGGCGTCGAGCACCCCGTCGAGCAGCAGCGCCTCGGGGACGGCGGCGGTCACTCGGCCCCGCCCGCGGCGCCGTTGGACTCGGTGCGGCCGGACTCGGCACGAGCCGGCTCGGCGCGGTTGGGCTTGGAGGCGTACGCGACGAAGCTCTTGCCGATGACCGGGTTGAGCGCCTTCTCGGCGGCCCTGGTGAGGGTGCTGATGACCGGGGTCCCGACGATGTCCCAGACCAGCAGCTTGTGGTACGCCTTGACCGGCAGCGCCTTGTCGTTGTCCACGCCGACCGCGCACTTGATCCACCAGTACGGCGAGTGCAGCGCGTGCGCGTGGTGGGTGCCGTACGGCTCCAGGCCGGCGTCCTTGAGCCGGTCGAGCAGTTCGTCGCCCCGGTAGATGCGGATGTGGCCGCCCTCGACCTCGTGGTACTCGTCGGAGAGCGCCCAGCAGATCTTCTCGGGCAGCCAGCGCGGCACCGTGACGGCCAGCAGACCGCCGGGCTTGAGCACCCGGAACATCTCGTTGAGCACTCCCTTGTCGTCCGGGATGTGCTCCATCACCTCGGAGATGATGATCTTGTCGAAGTACTCGTCCTCGAACGGCAGGGCCAGCGCGTTGCCCTCCATGGCGACCGCGGACGCGCCCTCGGGCGCCTCGCCGGCCTGTTCCATGGCCGCGAACCACTTCCTGACCTCGGCGATCTCCTCGGCGTTCTGGTCGAGGGCGACCACATTGGCGCCGCGCCGGTAGCACTCGAACGCGTGCCGGCCACCGCCGCAGCCCAGGTCGAGCACCCGGTCGCCGGGGGCGAGCGGGAAGCGCGAGAAATCAACGGTCAGCACTACTGGCTCCCATTCCTTCAGTACCCAACGCGTAGCGCCAATCGCTCTGGACGCTACCTCGGACGATCCGACTACCGACCACTCGGCGGGCCCGTCCGCCTGACGATCCGACCACCTGACGGACCGCACACCTGACGGACCGCACACCTGACGATCCGACCCTCTGACGGACCGGCCGTCCGACATTCCGACGGCCCGATATCCCCGCGGCCCGACGGCCGTCCGACAGCCCGATCCCTCCGGACAGCCGCCCGGCCGCCATCCGGTCCCGCCCGCCCTTCGACCGGGGTGGTCAGGCGACGTACCGCCAGCCCGGACCGGAGCGGGCTGCCCGACCGGCTCCGGAGGCGATCGCCGCGCGGTAGTCCGCCACGGTCAGTTCGGCGGCCCGCTCCCAGGTGAAGCGCGCCAGCACCCGTTCCCGGCCGGCCGCACCCAGTTCGGCGCGCAGCGCGGGGTCGTCCAGCAGCCGGCCGAGCGCCGCCGCCAGCGCGCCGGCGTCCCCCGGCGGCACCGCGAGGCAGGTCTCGCCGTCCGGGCCGGCCACCTCGGGGATCGCCCCGCCGGTGGTCGCCACCAGCGGGGTGCCGGTCGCCATCGCCTCGGCCGCCGGCAGCGAGAACCCCTCGTACAGCGACGGGACGCAGGCCACCTCCGCCGAACGGTAGAGGTCGACCAGCTCCTGGTCGGTCAGCCCGCTGCGGAACTCGATGCAGCCGTCGAGTCCGAACCGCCGCACCGCGCGGGCGACCGGCCCGTCGTCCTTCTGCGGCTTGCCGACCACCACGAGGTGCGCCTCCCGCTCGGTGCGGACCTTCGCCAGTGCCTCGACCAGGTGGACCAGCCCCTTGAGCGGCACGTCCGCGCTGGAGGTCGTCACGATCCGTCCGGGCACCCGCTCGACCGCGTCCGAGGGCGACCAGAGCCGGGTGTCGGCGCCGATCGGGACCACCGAGACCGCGGCCGGATCGGCCCCCAGGTGCTCGGCGATCTCGGCCTTGGAACTGCCGGAGACGGTGATGATGCGGTCCAGCCGGGCCGCGACACGGCGCTGCATCCGGGTGAAGGCGTACCAGCGGCGCAGCGACAGCCGCTTCAGCCGGGTGGTGGCGGCGTCCAGCTCCAACTGCCGGTCCACGGTGATCGGGTGGTGGATCGTGGTGACCAGCGGGAAGCCGTGCCGGGCCAGCCCGAGCAGGCCGTAGCCGAGGGTCTGGTTGTCGTGCACGACGTCGTAGCGGCCCTTGTGCCGCGCCAGGTACTGGCGGGCGCGCAGCGAGAAGGTCAGCGGCTCGGGGAAGCCGCCGGTGCGCATGGTCGCGTACTCCAGGACGTCCACAGCGCCCCGGTACTCGTGCGCCGCCGGCGTGCGGAACGGGTCGTCCGCCCGGTAGAGGTCCAGGCTCGGCAGCTCGACCAGGCGCACCGAACCGGGTCCGTCGACCTCGTCCAGCACCGGGTACGGCTGCGCACCGATCACGTCCACGTGGTGGCCGAGGCGGGCCAGCTCGCGCGAGAGATGCCGTACGTACACGCCCTGACCGCCGCAGAACGGGTCTCCCCGGTAGGACAACAGGGCGATCCGCAGCGGTTGCGCGGTCATCGGCGGCCCCTCACTCACTTCTGGTCTCTGCTGCGGTCACTGCTGCTGGTCGGCTGCGGGACGGCCGTCGGCCGTCCGGCCGGGTGCCGTCCGTTTCCCGCCGGTCGCTCGTCTGCCGGTCGCCCCGCCTGGCCGCTAAAGTGGATCAGGTTTCAGTGTGGTGTGGAGCTCGTCATTGAGCATATGAACAATGGGAGACCTCGAAGATACCGGCCCGTAGCTTTGGGTCAGAGGTCAGGGCTGGTGATTCACGCCACTCGTCCCGGGAGCCCACTTGCCCTCGTCGCCCACGTCAGCGAACCCGGCACAACCCGCCGGTTCCCCCGCCCCGCCCGGTGGCGGGCGCGCGTCCGATGCCGGGGCCGTGCCCGATGGCGGGGCCGTGCCCGGTGGCGGGCGTGCGCCCGGTGGCGGGCCTGCCGCCGAACGGGTGCGGGTCGAACCTCCGCTCAGCGCCCGCCAGGCCGAACGGCGCCGGCGCATCCTCCGGGCCGCCACCGCACTGGCCGGGCGCGGCGGCTACGAGGCCGTCCAGATGCGCGAGGTCGCGGAGACCGCGCAGGTCGCCCTGGGCACGCTGTACAGGTACTTCCCGTCCAAGGTCCACCTGCTGGTGGCCGTGATGCAGGAGCAGCTGCAGGGCCTCCAGGAACAGGTCCGGCGCCACCCGCCCACCGAACAGGACCCCGCCCTGCGGGTCGCCGAAACGCTCACCCGGGCCTTCCACGCGCTCCAGCGCGAACCCCTGCTGGCCGAGGCGATGGTCCGGGCGCTGTCGTTCGCCGACCGCTCGGTCAGCGCCGAGGTGGACCGGGTCAGCGGGCTCACCGCACAGCTCATCCTGGACGCCATCGGCCAGTCCGGACCGCCCAGCGCCGACCAGCGCGCGGCGGTCCGGGTCATCGAGCACACCTGGCACTCCGCCCTCGTCGCCTGGCTCTCCGGGCGCGCCTCCATCGCCGAGGTCCGCGCCGACCTGCGGACGGCGGCCCGGCTCCTCGCGCCGGGCTGACCGGAACGTGTTCCAGCTGCCGCCTGCAGTCCGGCCGTCCGGGGTCGGCCGTGGTCCACGGTCCGCCGTAGGCCGCCGTAGGTCCGCAGTCTGCCGTCCGGCCGGCCTGACCCGGGTGACCCGGGTGACCCGGGTGACCCGGGTGACCCGGGTTGTGCAGGGGTCGCGCCTCGGGGCGGCTGTGGGCGGAGCCCGGGTGCTCACCGGCGCGGCCGACCCCGTCCGGGCGGGGGCGGACGGCGGCTAAAGTCGTCGGAGACCGATTCGGCAACGCCGCGGACACCTCGTCCTCGCCGCCGCCGGGCCGTTCGGCCGGACGCACACCGGCCGGACGGGTGTCGGGCTGTCCCGTTCAGGCGGGTCCGGTTCGGGCTCCTGCACCTGCCGTGGCGCCCCCGGGCACGGCGGCCGGCCACGCACCGACCGGCCGCGCCGGACGGCCGGACTGAACCACCGGACCACCGGACCGCCCAGCCGAACCGGTCGGGCTCCGTTCGCCCGCGCAGCGGGTGCGACCGCGTCACCGCTCATCGAAAGGCTCACCTCCACCATGCTCACCGCCGCCCGCCTGGGCGCCGCAGCCCTGTCCGCCTCGCTGCTGGCCGGCCTCGGCGGCGTCGCCGCCGCCCCGGCCTTCGCCGACACCCCGTCGCCCGCCGCGACGACCCCGGCCGGTACGACCCCGACCGGTGCCTCGCCGACCGGAGCGCCGCCCTCGCCGGCCGCCGCTACCGCTCCCGCCGGTCTCTACGGCCAGGGCGACCCGACGTTCGACGGCGTCTGGCGGCAGTCGCTCGCCCTCACCGCCCTGGCGAGCGCCAAGGTCACCCCCGCCGACTCCGCGGTGGCCTGGCTCACCGGCCAGCAGTGCGCCGACGGCGGTTGGCCGTCCTACCGCGCGGACATCTCCGTCGCCTGCGACCCCAAGACCGAGGACAGCAACGCGACCGCCGTCGCCGTCCAGGCCCTCGTCGCGCTCGGCGGACACCAGGCCGCCGTCGACAAGGGCGTCCAGTGGCTGAAGACCACCCAGAACGCCGACGGCAGCTGGGCCTACAACCCCGGCAACCCCGGTGACGCCAACTCCACCGGACTCGCCGTCAACGCCCTGCTCGCCGCCAAGGCCGACCCCGCGGGCGTCGCCAAGGCCGGCCGGAACGCCTACGACGGCCTGGCCCTGTTCCAGCTCGGCTGCGCCGCCCCCGCCGAACAGCGCGGAGCCTTCGCCTACCAGCCGGCCCCGGACGGCACGCTTGCGCCCAACGCCCTCGCCGCCGCCCAGGCGACGCTCGCCGCGGCGGGCGGCAAGCTCCCGGTCACCAACACCAACCGGGTGGACGCCGCACCCAAGGCCCTGCCCTGCGATGCCGCCGGCACGCCGACCGGTGCCGCCGGGTCCGCCGGTGCTCCTGTGCCGCGGGCGGGCTCCGCCGAGGCGGCAGCCGCCTACCTGACCGCGGAACTCACGGCCGGCGGACAGCACCTCAACCTGGTCACCCCCGGCGCCGCCCCCACCGCCGACTACACCGCCACCGCCTGGGCCGCACTCGGCCTGGTGCAGAGCGGCCACCCGCAGCAGGCCACCGGCCCGGTCGACTGGCTCGCCAAGGAGGGCGGCGTGTGGACCAAGGGCGGGACGGACGCGGCGGCCACCGCCACGCTGGTCCTGGTCGCCCAGGCCGCCCAGCGCAACCCCGTGGACTTCGGCGGCACCGACCTGGTCAAGCAGCTGACCGCACTCGGCCCGGCGCCCAAGGCCACCGCCCCCGCGGCCGGCGCAGCGAACACGTCGGCCGCGAAGAAGGACGACGGCAAGGGCGAGGACAAGGGCGACGGCGGGATCGGCGACTACTGGGTGATCGGCGTCGGCCTGCTCATCGGTGTCGGCGGCGGTCTGCTGCTCAGCCTGCAGCGCAAGCGCGGCCCGAAGCTGTGACCCACGCGGCGGGGCGCGACGGCCGCGGCCGCCGAGCGGGTGCGGGTGCGGGTGCGGGCATGGGCGAAGGCGTCGGCACCGGCGTCGTTGCGGGCTCCAACGCGGACCCCGCGCGAGGCCGGGGCGGGTCGGTAGACCGGTCTGCATATTCTGCACCTTCAGTAGACCGGTCGACATATTCCGAGGCTTCGGTAGACCGGTCTACATACTCCGCCCAATCCGTAGACCGGTCTGCATATTCGCCCCGACCCGTAGACCGGTCGGCATATTCGCGGTCCGGCCTCGCCGCCGACCGTCGCCGCGTCCCCGCCGCACGCGCACTACTCGCCGCCTTCACCACGCTCGCGGCCCTCACCGGGCTGCTCGCGCTCACCGCCGCCCCCGCCCACGCTGCCGGCTACCGCTACTGGTCCTTCTGGAAATCGACCGGGGACGCGTGGGCCTACCAGCAGCAGGGCCCCTCGGTGCACCTGCCGCCGGACGGCAGCGTGGACGGCTGGCGGTTCGCCGTGAGCCCCGACGGCGGGCGGGACGCCGCCCGGCCCCGTACGCCCGGCGACTTCGCCACCATCTGCGCGGGCACCCCCGAACAGGCCGGACGGAAGCGGGTGGCCGTCGTCCTGGACTTCGGCACCCCGTCGGACGCCGACAGCGGCAACCCGCCCGAGGGCCGTACCGCCTGCGCGACGGTGCACGCCCGGGCGACGTCCGCCGAGGTGCTGGCCACGGTCGCCCCACCGCTGCGGTACGGCACAGACGGGCTGCTGTGCGCCATCGCCGGCTACCCGAGGACCGGGTGCGGCGAGCAGCTGAGCGGTTCGGGCGCGGGCTCGGGTGCCGGAGCCGGAGCCGGCTCCACCGCCGCTTCCGCTTCCACCTCCGGCCCCGGCCCGGGTGCGACGGCGGGCGCGCAGGTGTCTGCCGCCGATGACCGTACGGGCGGGGGGCTCGGCCCCGACATCGGTCCGGTTGCGGGCGGGGCGCTCGTCCTCGCGGTCGGCGCGGGCGCCGTCCTGCGGAACCGGCAGCGGCGAGCCGGGCACGAATAGACCGACCGGTCTACAGATACGGCGGGTTCCCAGATGATTATGCAGACCGGTCTACATCCCCACCCCACGACCGCGCGCCGGAAGTCGGACCCGCCGACTTCCTGCGCACGCCCCGCCGAACAGCACCCGCCAAGCCGCACCCACCAAACCGCCCCCACCAGCCACCACCCCCGAACGACACCCCGCCGAGCAGCCCCGGACCCGCCACCCAGGACCACCCAGGACCCCTCACCGTGACCCCGCCGCCTTCGTCCACGCCCCCGCCCACGCCCACACCCGCACCCCCGCCCCATCCCGGCGACAAGCCCGCCGCCGACCTGTCCAAGGGCTCACCCACCCGCGCCCGTACCCACCCCCGCACCCGCACCCGCCCCGCCGGCGGGCCACGCGCGTTGCACCCCGGGGCGTGGTGGCTGTGGGCGCTCGGCCTGGGCACGGCGGCGACCCGGACGACCAACCCGCTGCTGCTCCTGCTGCTGGTCGCCGTCGCCGGCTACGTCGTCGCCGCCCGGCGCGGGGATGCGCCGTGGTCGCGGTCGTACGGGGCGTTCCTGCGGCTGGGGTTGCTGGTGCTCGGAATCCGGCTGGTGTTCGCGGTGCTGCTGGGTTCGCCGGTGCCGGGGACGCACGTCGTCGTCACGCTTCCCGAGGTGCCGCTGCCGGACTGGGCCCAGGGGGTGCGGATCGGCGGGCGGGTGACGGTCGAGGGCATGCTCGCCGCGCTGTACGACGGGCTGCGCCTGGCGACGCTGCTGATCTGCGTGGGTGCGGCGAACGCGCTGGCCAGCCCGTCGAGGCTGCTGCGTTCACTGCCCGGCGCGCTGTACGAGGCGGGCGTGGCCGTCGTCGTGGCGATGACCTTCGCGCCGAACCTGGTGGCCGATGTCCAGCGGCTGCGGGCGGCGCGCCGGTTGCGCGGGCGCAGCGACCGCGGCATTGCGGCGGTGCTGAGCGTCGGACTGCCCGTGCTGGAGGGCGCGTTGGAGCGCTCGGTGGCGCTGGCCGCGTCGATGGACACCCGGGGGTTCGGGCGCACCGCCGAGGTGCCGCGTCGCCTCGCCCGGGCCACCGCCGTGCTCACGCTCACCGGACTGCTCGGCATCTGCCTGGCGGCGTACGGACTGCTGACGGCGGGCGGCGCGGGCTGGGCACTGCCCGTCCTGCTGTTGGGCCTGGCCGCGGCCGTCGGCGGACTTGCGCTCGGCAGCCGGCGTTCCGTCCGGTCCCGTTATCGCCCGGACCCGTGGGCGCTGCCCGAGTGGCTGACGGCCGGGTCGGGCGTCGCCACCGCGGCGCTGATGATCTGCTTCTCGGCCGTCGACCCGGTGCCGTTCGCTCCGACCGTTGTCCCGCCGAGCGCACCCGAACTGCCGCTCGCCGCGGTACTCGCCGTACTCGTGGGCCTGGTACCGGCGTTCGCGACCCCGGAGCCACCGACCCGGACTGGAACGAGCACCCGGAGCCGGAGCACCGAAAGCCCCACCGCCCGCACCGCCAAAGGCTCCACCGCCCAACACCGACCCGCCCCCACCGCCCAGAGCCCCACCGCCCAACACCGGCCCGCCCCCACCGCCCGCGGCACCCGCAGCAGGTCCGACACCCCCCACCGGAGGCACGCGTGATCACCTTCGAGCAGGTCTCCGTCCAGTACGCCGACGCCGAGGCGCCCGCGCTGTCCGCCGTCGACCTGACCGTCCCCGAGGGCGAACTCTGCCTGCTGGTCGGCCCGTCCGGCTCCGGCAAGTCGACGCTCCTCGGTACGGTCAGCGGGCTGGTGCCGCACTTCACCGGCGGGGTGCTGCACGGCCGGGTGACCGTCGACGGACGTGACACCCGCCACCACCGTCCGCGCGAACTCGCCGATCTGGTGGGCACGGTGGGCCAGGATCCGCTCGCGCACTTCGTCACCGACACGGTCGAGGACGAACTCGCCTACGGCATGGAGTCGTTGGGGCTGCCGTCGGACGTGATGCGGCGCCGGGTCGAGGAGACGCTCGATCTGCTCGGGCTCGCCGACCTGCGCGACCGCGCACTCACCTCGCTCTCCGGCGGGCAGCAGCAGCGGGTGGCGATCGGTTCGGTCCTGACCGTGCACCCGCGCGTGCTGGTCCTGGACGAGCCGACCTCGGCGCTCGACCCGGGCGCGGCGGAGGAGGTGCTCGCCGTCCTGCAGCGGCTGGTGCACGACCTCGGGACGACGGTGCTGATGGCCGAGCACCGCCTGGAACGGGTCGTCCAGTACGCGGACCAGGTCCTGTTGCTGCCCGGTGCCGGCGAGCCGCCGGTGCTGGGCGAACCGGCGGAGGTGATGGCACAGTCGCCCGTGTACCCGCCGGTGGTGGGGCTGGGCCGGGCGGTCGGCTGGGACCCGCTGCCGTTGTCGGTGCGCGACGCCCGTCGCAAGGCGGGCCCGTTGCGGACCCGCCTGGACGGCCGGCGGCCCGTCGGCCGTACCCGCGGCCACGAGGACGGCGTGCGGCAGCCCGTTGCCGTCGTCGAGCGGCTGGAGGTGCGGCGTGGGCCCGTCCCGGCGGTGCGCGGCCTCGACCTCACCCTCCACCCCCACGGGATCACCGCCCTGATGGGCCGCAACGGGGCCGGCAAGTCGACCCTGCTCGGCAGCCTGGTCGGCCTGCACGCGCCCGCCGCAGGCAGCATCCGCATCGCCGCCCCGAGCAGCACCACGAGCAGCACCGCGAGCAGCACCCCCAACGGCACCACGAGCAACGCCCCGAACCGCACCGCGAGCAGCAACCCGAACCGCACCCCGAAGGGCACCGCAGCCGCTGTCGCCCCGCACCGCACCCGCCCCGCCGAGCTGATCCGCCGCGTCGGCCTCGTCCCGCAGGATCCGCGCGACCTGCTGTACGGGGAGAGTGTGGCCGCCGAATGCGCCAACGCCGATGCGGACGCCGGCGCCGAACCGGGCACCTGCCGGGCGCTGGTGGAACGGCTGCTGCCGGGGATCGCCGACTCCGCCCATCCCCGCGACCTGTCGGAGGGGCAGCGGTTGAGCCTGGCCCTGGCGGTCGTCCTGTCCGCACGCCCGCCGCTGCTCCTGCTCGACGAGCCCACCCGGGGTCTGGACTACGCCGCCAAGGCCCGCCTGGCCGAGATCCTGACCGCGCTCGCCGACGACGGGCATGCGGTGCTGCTCGCCACCCATGACGTCGAACTCGCCGCCGAACTCGCCGACCGCACGGTGATCCTGGCCGAGGGCGAGATCGTCGCGGACGGGCCGACGGCCGACGTGGTGGTCTCCTCCCCCGCGTTCGCCCCGCAGGTCGCCAAGATCCTCGCGCCGTCCCCCTGGCTCACCGTCCACCAGGTCGAGCAGGCACTCACCCCCGACGAGGCCCCGTGAAGACACCGACGCCCCCGCACCGCCCGTCCCCCCTCGACGCGCCGCCCGTCCGCACATCGCCCCTCGGCACATCACCCGTCCGCACGTCACCGCTCAGCAGGTCACCGCTCAACCGGCCCGTCCCCCTGGGCCGGCGTTCGATCGCCGTGCTCGCCCTGATCTCCGCGGTGGGCGTGGTCGCATTCGGCTGGCCGCTGCTCGCCTCGACCGAGTCGGCCCTGGTCGGGCATGCCGAGGACGCACCCTGGCTGTTCGCGCTCCTGTTGCCCCTGCTGCTGGCGGTGGTGGTCGCCCAGATCTCCGAGGGGCGTGCGGGGGTCGGCGGTGGGCCGGCCACACCGGGCCTGGACGCCAAGGCGGTGGCCCTGCTCGGGGTGCTGGCCGCGGCGGGGGCGGCGCTGCGTCCGCTCGGCGCGGGGACGGCCGGGTTGGAGCCGATGTTCTTCCTGATGGTGCTGGCCGGGCGGGTGCTCGGGCCGGGTTTCGGGTTCGTCCTGGGCGCCTTGTCGATGTTCGCGTCCGCGCTGCTCACGGGCGGGGTCGGCCCGTGGCTGCCGTTCCAGATGCTCGCCATGGGCTGGGTCTGCCTGGGCACGGGGCTGCTCCCGGGTTCGGCCGGCCTGCGCGGACGCCGTGAGCTGCTGCTGCTCGCGGGGTACGGGGCGCTGGCGTCGGTCGTGTACGGGACGGTGATGAACCTCCAGGGCTGGCCGTACATCGCCGGGCTCTCCAGCTCGGTGTCCTTCGTGCCGGGTGATCCGGTCGCCGAGAACCTGGCCCGCTTCGCCGCGTACTGTCTGGCGACCTCGCTCGGCTGGGACCTGCCGCGGGCGGTGCTCACCGCCGTACTCTGCCTGACCCTGGGCACCCCGGTGCTGCGGGCCCTGCGCCGGGCGACCCGCCGGGCTGCCTTCGCCGCGCCCGTCGAGTTCCGACCCCCGGCGCGTCCGGTGCGGCCGATCCGGAAATCCGGTACGGAAACGGCACCCGGCCCCGATACCTCCGACCGGTGAATCCCGGACGGCCGGACGATGTCGGACATTCCCCGGCAGGAATCCGCCCGTCGAATTCCTCTGCACGGGTTCGCCATCGACCGACCGACCGAAATCCGGAAGGCCGTAGGCAGGTCGACACCACGCGCCGAGCAGCCGGCGGGCACGGCAAACGGAGCGTGCAGCACCGCATCGCCCGCCACTCGTTCGCCCCCGGCTGAACCGGCCCGCCCTCCGTGAGCACCGAACAAGAATCGGCGGCGCAGGCTGTTCAAAGCCGAATCGGCGGGGGCGCCACGTGACAATCAGCACACTCGCATCGTTCTTCCAGCAGGGAGTGGATGCCGACGAGCCATCCGGCAATGCCGGCATAACCGACCCCGCCGATCGGCGGATGCGATTCCTCCCGTGGGTGCTCGCCCTGGCCCTCTTCCTGGCCTACGCACTGTTCTCGATCCGCCGTCACGACCAGTTGGTGACCAGCGGGTACGACCTGGGGATCTTCGAGCAGGCCGTCCGCGGCTACGCCGAGGCCCGCGGGCCGGTCGTGGAACTCAAGGGCAGCGGGTTCAACCTGCTCGGCGACCACTTCTCGCCGATCCTGGCCGCCCTCGCCCCCCTGTACTGGATCCGGCCCTCCGCCACGACCCTCCTGCTGGCCCAGGCCGCCCTGCTGGCGGTCGCCGCCGTCCCGATCAGCCGGTGGGCGCTGCACCGGCTCGGGGTGTTCGCCGCGGTGGTGACGGGCCTCGGTTACGGGCTGTCCTGGGGGCTCGCATCCGCGCTCGGCTTCGACTTCCACGAGATCGGCTTCGCGGTGCCGCTGCTCGCGTTCTCGGCCGTGGCGCTCGGCGAGCGCCGCTGGGTGGCCGGCTTCGCCTGGGCGGCGCCGCTCGTCCTGGTGAAGGAGGACCTCGGGCTGACCGTCGCGGCGGTCGGCGCGTACATCCTCTGGCAGGGCGGCCGCAGGCTCGGCCTGGCCGCGATCGGCTTCGGCGTGCTCGCCTGCGCGCTGGAGCTGCTGGTGTTCCTCCCCGCGATGAGCCCGGGCGGCAGCTTCGCCTACTGGGACAACCTCGGCGGCGGCTCCGAGGGGCGCAACCTGCTGACCCTGCCGCTCGACCTGGTCACCCCGGGCGAGAAGGTCCGGACGGTCCTGCTTCTGCTCGCCCCGACCATGCTGCTGGCCGTGCGTTCGCCGCTGATGCTGCTCGCGCTGCCGACCCTCGCCTGGCGGCTGCTCTCCGACAACCCTTCGTACTGGGGCACCAACTACCACTACAGCGCGGCGCTGATGCCCGTCGTGTTCGCCGCGTTCGTCGACGTCCTGGCGCGGGCCCGGTCGACGCCCGGGGTGCTGCCCCGGCGGGCGGTGCGGGCGGCGCTGCCGGTCAGCCTCGCCGTCACCGTGGTCCTGCTGCCGGGCTTCGCGTTCAGCCGGGCCTTCACCCCGGGCTTCTGGGCCTCCTCCGACCGGATCGAGGCCGCCAGATCGGTCCTCGCCGAGATCCCGGACGACGCCCGGGTCGCCGCCTCGAACCGTCTGGTGCCCCAACTGACCGCCCGCTGCGAGGTCATCGAGTTCGGCTGGCCCCAGGCCTGGTCGGCCGAGTGGATCGTGGTGGACGAGGGCGCGCCGATGGGCTGGCCACTGGCGCCCGACCGCGAGCGGCAGGAGGTCGCGGCCGCCCGGCGGGACGGCTACCGGGTGGTCCGGGCGGACCACGGGATCACCCTGCTGCACCGCTCCCCGGGGGGCGGGGCGACAGCGGCGCCGTGAACATGAGCGAAACTAGAGGCCGAGAGCCGGCCCGGACCCCGTCCGCGGGCCGGCTTCGTCCGGGTCGGCCACGCCCGACAAGCCCGGCCGCGCCGGACGCCCCAGCCCCCGACCAGCCAGGGATCTCGTGACAGTCGACACCGGGCTCCGCCCGTCCACCCGTACGGCCCGCGCACTGCTGCCGCGGACCGCCCGTCCGTCCGCGCTCCGGACCGTGCTGCCCGCCCGCCGGACCGCCGCCCTGACGCTGCTGTGCTTCGCGGTGGCGGCGGCCGTCGGGTTCCAGCAGTGGTCGGCGCTCCAGCTCGGCGGCTTCGACCTCGGGATCTTCCACCAGGGCGTGGCGGGCTACGCGCACTTCGGCCTGCCGATCTCGACGGTGAAGAGCTACCACCACGAGTTCCCGCCCGGGTTCTCGCTGCTGGGCGACCACTTCTCCCCGATCCTGGCGGCCCTCGCGCCGCTGTACTGGATCTGGGAGGACCCCCGCAGCCTGATCATCGGCCAGGCGCTGCTGTTCGCCGCCGGCGTCCCGCTGATCCGGCGGATCGCGGTGTACAGCTTCCGGCGCCCGGCCGCGGGCACCACATCCGCCGGCACCGCCCCGGAGGCGGGCGACGACGCCGAGGACGCCCCGGACCCGGCGCACGACCGCCTCGTCCGCCGCGTCGCCGACCTCGCCGCCCTGGTGTACGGGCTGGGCTGGCCGCTCCTCATCGCCGCCAAGGGCGGCTTCCACGAGGTGGCGTTCGCCGTCCCGCTGACGCTGCTGCTGCTGGAGCGCGGCCTCGCCCGCCGCTACGGCACCGTCGCCGTCGCCGCCCTGCTGCTGTGCGCCACCAAGGAGGACCTCGGCCTGCTGGTCGGCGCGTACGGCCTGGTGCTGCTGCTGCGCAGCCGGCGCTCGGGCGACCGGCGCGGGCTGGCGTACGGCACCGGGTTCCTGGTGGGCGGTCCGCTGGCCGCGGTGATCGCGATCGTCTGGCTGATCCCGGGGATGGGCGGGCAGCCGAACTACTACTGGAACTACGGGCCGATCGGGCCGGACGCCAAGACGGCGCTCACCAACCTCCTCGGCGACCCGACCCTGCTCGTCGGCGCGGCCTCGAACGCGGCGCTGAAGCCGATGCTGCTGCTCTGGCTGTTCGGCACCCTGCTCCTGCTGCCGCTGCGCTCGGCGACGACGCTCTGCGCCGTCCCGCTGCTCGCCGAGCGGATCCTCTCCGACAACCCCAACCACTGGTCGATCGCACACCACTACGACGCCTTCATCTGGCCGGTGCTGCTGACCGCCGCCCTGGAGACCCTGGGCCGGCTGCACGCCTCCGACCGGTGGCGGCGCACCGCGCGCAGGGCGGGCCTCGCGGTCGTGGGCGGGTCGCTGGTGATCAGCGTCCTGCTCGGCGGGGTGGGCCTGCTCACCCCCCACAAGTGGCAGCCGACGGTCAGCGGCGCGGCGCTCGCCCGCGGGGCCGAGCAGGTCCCGGACGGCGTGCAGGTGGAGGCGGACAACCAGGCGGTGCCCCGGCTGGTCTCCCGGACGGACGTCGTCCTGGTGGACGAGGTGCCGCGCGGCCGGGAGTACGTGCTGATCCGCTCGAACTACCGGGCCTTCCCGTTCCACACGGACCAGCAGCAGGTCGACCGGATCGCGCTGCTGCTCGCCCACGGCTACCGGCAGGTGTGGGCCGAGGACGGGGCCGTCCTGCTGCACCGCGACACGGTGGTGCCGATCCCGGGCGCCCGGATCCCCGACGACAACAGCACCCCGGTCCGCGACATCGTGCCCTCGGACGTCGGCCGCAACCTGTTCCGCGGCTGACCCCCGGCTGACCCACGAACACGCCGAAGGCGGCGCACCCCGACCAGGGTGCGCCGCCTTCGTGCCGTCCGCTCCGGAGCCCGCTCAGCCCTTCGGACCGGCCGACTGGACGACCTCGAAGGACCACAGGGTGGAGCCGGTGGCGGCGGGACGCTTGGGGGCCTCGCCCTCGGCGGCCGGCGGGCCCTGGCGGTGGGCGGCCTGCATGGGGCCCTCCATCCAGGCCGCGAAGTCCGCCTCGCTGCGCCAGCGGGTGTAGACGAGGTACTGATCGGTGCCCTCGACCGGGCGCAGCAGCTCGAACCACTCGAAGCCGTCCGAGTTCTCGACCGCCCCGGCCCGGGCGGCGAACCGCTTCTCCAGCACCTCGCGCTGCTCGGCCGGAACGGTCAGCACATTGATCTTCACCACGGACATCCGGTACCTCCTCGTCCGCCGGCCCCCGGCCCGGGCGCCGGCCTCACTGCTGTCGGCAGCAGTCTGCTACAGCCGACGCCCGGAACGGGCCGCGGGTCAGGCGATCCACGCCGGGAGGACGGGATCGGCCGCGGGCTGGTCGGGGCGGCTCGCCAGGGCTCCGGCGGGCGCGGTGACGACGGCGGTGAAGCCGGCGGCGGGGCCGGTGGTGAGGCGGCGCGGCAGGCCGGCGGGCAGGACGAGGGTGTCGCCGGCCGCCACGGTGACGGTCTCCTCCCCGAGTTCGACGGACGCGCCGCCGGCCAGGAAGGTCCAGAGCAGCTCGACGTCGAAGGCGTGCAGCGGTCCCTGCCGGTCCGGCGCCATCTCGACCCGCCACAGGGCGCTGGCCGCGCCGCCCTGGGTGGGCGAGGCGAGGGTGGTCATGACGCCGTTGGGCGTCTCGGTGCGACGGGTCTCGTTGCTGCGGACGACGACGGCGGCGGCAAGGACGTCGGCGGTACGGGTGTCGGTCATGCGGTTCCCCCCTAGAATGGTCAACCTGGTTGTCCATATAGTCAACGAGGTTGTCTATCGTGTCAAGCGAATCCGCCCCGCCCGGCTACGAACTGCCGCTGCTGCTCCTTCTGGGCTTCCGCACCCTCATCGACGAGTTGCACGCGGAACTCGCCCGCCAGGGCCACCCGGACCTGCGTCCGATGCACGGCTTCGTCCTTCAGGCGATCGGGCCCGACGGCACCACCGCCGTCGAGCTGGGCCGCCGCCTGGGCGTCTCCAAGCAGGCCGCCGGCAAGACCGTCGACCACCTCGAACAGCTCGGCTACGTCGCCCGCGGCGCCGACCCGGCCGATGCCCGGCGCAAGGTGGTCCGGCTCACCGACCGCAGCCTCGACGCCCTGGACCGGTCGGCCCGGGTCTTCGACGCGCTGCGCGCCCGCTGGGCGGGTGTCCTCGGCGAGGACCGGTTGCGCGCCCTGGAACAGGACCTGCGCACCGTCGCACCCGGCGAGTTGTTCCGCCTCGACACCCCGCGCTGGCTCAGCGGCGCCTGACGGGTCGGCGCCGCCCTGCGACCGGCCCGAACAAGCCCGAGGCCCGGTCCGGGACAGTCCGCCGGCCTAGAACGGCCGCCCCTCGCCGTGCCGGACGTGCTCCGGGCCGGTCCGGTCCGGGCGGTCGCGCTCGTCGGAGCAGAGCGCGGAGCTGAGCCGGTTCAGCAGGTCGGCGAGGTCGGCGTACTGCTTCTCGTCCCAGTCGCCCAGCAGGTCCGCGAGCTGGGCCCGGCGGGCGGCGACCAGGCGCAGCGCGGCGGCCTCGCCGGGTTCGGTCAGCCGCAGCGGCAGGCCGCCGCTGCGCAGGGCGAGGCCCCGGCCCTCGACCTCGCGGGCGGCCTCGTCGATGACGGCGAACGGGACGATCCGGCGCTCGGCCAGTTCGGCGGGTTCGACCGAGCCCTGATGGTGGATCTGGAGCAGCAGCCAGCTGGAGGCGGGTTTCAGGTCGAGGCCGGCGGCCTCGGTGATCCGCCGGAAGAGGTCCCGGCGGGCCTCCCGGCTGCTCAGGACGGACAGGGCGCGGGCGATCTCGTCCAGCGAGGAGCGCTCGACCGGGTTGACGCCGATCGACTCGCTCAGGTCGGGGGCGGTGACGGTGGAGCGCAGCTTCTGCTCGCGCAGGAACAGGGAGAGGACGAACGCGGCGACCGCCACCGGCACGGCGTACAGGAAGACCTGGGTGATCGACTCGGAGTAGGCGTGGTGGACGGCCTCCTGGACGGCCTCGGGGAGCGCGGCGACGGCACTCGGGTCGGCGGTGATGCTCGCCGGGTCGAAGCCCGGGGGCAGCGGCAGGCCGCTCAGGGCCCCGGGGAGGCGGTCCTCCAGGCCGGAGGCGAAGACGGTGCCGAAGACCGAGACGCCGAAGGAGGCGCCGATGGAGCGGAAGAAGGTGGCGCCGGCGGTGGCGACGCCGAGGTCCTGGTAGCCGACGGAGTTCTGGACGATCAGCACCAGCACCTGCATCACCAGGCCCAGCCCGAGGCCGAAGACCAGGAAGGAGAGGCTCGTCACGGTGGTGCCGGTGTGCTCGTCCATGAGCGAGAGCAGCCAGAGGCCGAGCGCGGTGACGGCGGTGCCGAGGATCGGGAAGATCCGGTAGTGCCCGGTGCGGGCGACGATCTGGCCGGAGCCGATGGAGGTGACCAGCATGCCGAGCACCATCGGCAGCATGTGGAGGCCGGACATCGTCGGCGAGACCTCCATGACGACCTGGAGGAAGGTCGGCAGGAAGGTGAGCGCGCCGAACATCGCGAAGCCGACGACGAAGGAGATGGCCGAGACCAGGCTGAAGGTCCGTGAGCGGAACAGCTGCAGCGGCAGGACGGGCTCCGCGGCGACGCGCTCCACCAGGACGAAGGCGACCAGCAGCACCGCGCCCAGTACGCCGAGGCCGACGATCTGCCAGGAGCCCCAGGCCCAGGTGGTGCCGCCGAGCGAGGTCATGAGCACCAGGCAGGTCGCCACCGCGGCGATCAGCAGGGTGCCGGGGTAGTCGATCCGGTGCCGGCGCTTGACCTCGGTGGTGTGCAGCGCGACGGCGATCGCGGCGAGTGCGACCACGCCGATCGGCAGGTTGATGTAGAAGACCCAGCGCCAGCTGAGGTTGTCGACGAAGACGCCGCCGAGGAGCGGCCCGAGCACGCTGGTGACGCCGAAGACGGCACCGAAGACGCCCTGGTACTTCCCGCGGTCCCGGGGCGACACCAGGTCCCCGACGATGGCCTGGGAGAGCACCATCAGGCCGCCGCCGCCCAGGCCCTGGAGAGCGCGAAAGGCGATCAGCTCGCCCATGTTCTGGGCGATGCCGCAGAGCACCGAGCCGAGCAGGAAGATCACGACGGAGGCCTGGAAGAAGCGCTTCCGGCCGTACATGTCGCCGAGCTTGCCCCAGAGCGGGGTGGCGGCGGTGGACGCCAGCAGGTAGGCGGTGACGACCCAGGACAGGTGCTCCAGGCCGCCGAGGTCGCCGACGATGGTGGGCAGCGCGGTGGAGACGATGGTCTGGTCGAGGGCGGCGAGCAGCATCGCCAGCAGCAGCGCGCCGATCGGCACCCACAGGTTGGGGGCGGTGACCTCCGGCGGCCCCGCTCCGGGCCCCGGACCCGAAGCGGACGCCGGACCCGATCCGGACGCCGGGCTGCGATCGGGCTCGGCCGTCGGATCCGTCATGGCGTCTCCGTGAGGTGTCGGGCCCGGGCCGGCCGGGGTTCCGTGCGGTGGTCACTCCCGGCTCACCATGCTGTCAGAAATGCCCAAGTATGCGGCTTTCGATTGCGCCGAACGTAAGGCGGGCCGCCGTTCGGGAGGCATTCCGGTGACACCGACCGTTCATCAAGTGCCAACCACCACCAACCGGCACAACACCCCCGGGCGCGGTCGGACGCCCCTGTCTGCCCCGGGGAAACGTGCTGCATAATCAGGCGCGTTCGCACCCCGGGACCCCCGTGTGGGTACCAAGGAAACCGAGGAGGACCGGCCGATGCCGGACCAGCACTGCCCGACGTGCGGCACCGCACGCTCCGCCGGGTGCCGGTGCCTCCCGGATCCGGGTCTTGAGGAAACGGCCGTCCTGCCGCACGTCGGGGGACCGCCGCTGGTGCGTCCGTACGTGCCGCAGGCGCTCGGGCAGGTCGCGCCCCCGCCGGCGGCCGGACCGATGCCGGGACAGGCGCCCGGACCGATGGCCGGGGTGGCGCCCGCGCCGGTGCCCGGCCCGGTGGCACCGGACCCGTTCGCCACCCGGCTCGCGCCGCCGACGGCGCCCGCCGCCCCGTACGGCGCCCCCGCACCGCAGGCCGACGCCCACGCCCACGCCACCACCGTGCTGCCGCCCTACCGCCCCGGCCCGCCCCCGCAGCCGCCGTACGGCGCCCCGGGTACGCCGGGTACGCCGGGTGCAGAGGGCATACCGGGTGCCGGGTACACCCCGTACCCGCACGACCCCCGCAACCTCCACGACCTCCACGACACCGGCGACCTCCACGACCACCCGGCCCCGCACGACCTTCACGACCCGCACGGGCCCCAGGAGCCCCGGGGCGGCGAGGAGCTCGGCTTCTTCCCGTTCGACGCGGCGGCCGACACCGCGCCCGGCGGTGGCCGGGCCGCGCGGCGGACGGCCGGTCAGCACCCGCTCGCCCGGCGCAAGGGCCTGGTGGCGGCGATCGGCAGCGGCCTGCTGGCGGCGACCGTCGGCCTGGCCTACGCGGTGACCCCGTCCGGGTCGGACGACGACCGCAGGGCGCAGCCCGCCCCGTCGGTCACCCTGGCTCCGGCGCCGGCCGACCCGACCACCGCGGCGCCGCCGAGCCCGAGTGCGGAGCCGTCGGCCACCCCGACGGCGAGTCCCTCGCCGACCCGGACGGCCAGGCCGAGCCCGACCGCGACCAGGTCGGCGTCGACACCGGCGAGCACCCCGGCCACCGCGCCCCCCGAGGCGACCACCCCGGCGGCGCCGGCCCCGGCGGCCACTCCGACGCCGTCCGCCACCACCACGACCCCCGCTCCGGCGCCCACCGTGCGGGTGCTGAAGTACGGGATGACCGGCGACGACGTGCTGGCGATGCAGCAGAAGCTCGGCGTGGTGATGTGCTGGATGTACGTCCCGGAGAGCGGCAGCTTCGACGGGGACACCGAGGACGCGGTCAGCTACTTCCAGCGGATGCAGGGGGTCCAGGGCGACAAGCGGGGTGTCTTCGGCCCCAACACCAAGGCCGCCCTGGACAAGCGCACCGGCTGCTGAGGCCGCGGGCACCCGCTCGCCCGCCACCCACCGCCCGCCCCGTGCCCCGCGCCACCCGCCGCCCGGATCCCGTCGCCCGGTCAGCCAGTGACGGCCTGGAAGATGCTGAACCCGGCCATCAGCACCATCACGCCCGCGGCGACCCGGATGACCACCTTCATCGGCACGTGCTTCAGCAGCTTCTGCCCGCCGAGGATCGCGATCCCGGCGACCGAGCAGAGCGCCAGCCAGGCGCCCAGGCCGACGGCCAGCGGATCGGCGTACGTGGCGGCCAGGTTGGCGGTCACGATCTGGGTGAGGTCGCCGAACTCGGCCACCGCGACGACCACGAAGCTGGCGCCGGCGACCTTCCAGAAGCTGCCCGAGGACGGCTCCTTGGCGGCGTGCCCGTCCTCCTCGTCGCCGCCGCCGTGGAGGAGCAGCATCGCCGCGCCCGCCAGGAACAGCACGCCGGTGACGCCCTCCACCCAGCGCTGCGGCAGCAGGGAGAGCAGCTGGCCGGCCAGCAGGGCGATGGCCACCTGCACCGCGAAGGCGGCGGCGATGCCGGCGAAGACGTAGGAGGCGCGGTAGCGGGCGCCGAGCATCAGGCTGGCCAGGGCGGTCTTGTCCGGGAGCTCGGCCAGGAAGACGATGCCGAAGGTGATCGCGGCGACGGTCAGGCTCATCAGGGGTTACGGTCCTCGGGTCGGGCCGCCGGACCGGGTGCGCAACTCCGTCAGGGGACGCCTCGGCCCGACAGCACTGGTCATGGTTCACAGCACTGCGGCCGAAGGTCTCGCCGGCACCTGCGCGGACGCGGTGCCCCGGGCGCCGGGCCCGTGGGGGCCAGTATGTCGACGGTCCGGTGGAGGGCTACTCCCCTTCAACAGGTGCCAGCCTACCCGATCGCCGGATCCGGCCCGGCCGTGACCAGGCCCCGGCCGACCAGCTCCAGCACCACGACGACCGCCACGGCCTCCACGGCCAGCAGCCCGACCAGGACGAACAGCTGCACCGCGCCGGCCTCCACCGGGGAGGCGCCGCCGAGCAGCATGCCGACGAAGGCGCCGGGCAGGGTGACCAGGCCGACCGTCCGGGTCTGGTCGAGGGCGGGGACGAGCGAGGTGGCGGCGGCGGTGCGGCAGATCTCCAGCCGGGCGTCGCGCTCCTCGAAGCCGAGGGCGAGGGCGGCCTCCACCTCGCCGTGCCGCTGGCGCAGCTCGTCCAGGGCGCGGCGGCCGGCCAGCGAGGTCGCGGTGAGCGCGCCGCCGATCAGGATCCCGGCCACCGGGATCAGGGACAGCCCGTCGAGCGGCAGCAGCCGTACGGCGAGCAGCAGGGCCAGGACGGGCAGCACGCCCGCGCCGATCGGGGCGGCGGCCCAGGCCCAGCCGGGCCCCGGGGTCATCCGACGCCCGGCGGTGCGGACCGCGACGGCGAACATCAGCAGCACGAACAGCACCGAGAGCCCGAGCGAGTCGACCACCCAGGTGATCACCAGGGCGACGGCGGCGAGCTGCACCACCGCCCGTACTCCGGCCCGCAGGACGGCGCGGCCGTGGCCGAGCAGGCCCAGTCCGGCGACGGCCGCGGCGGCCGCCAGCAGCACGGCGGTGACCGCGCCGAGCAGCGGGCCGACGGGCAGCAGCTGGTCGGCCGCGGCGAGGCGCACGGGTCAGATCCAGCTGGTGAACCACATGCGGTCCTGCCACTCCGACATCGGGATCACCTCCGCCGTGTACAGCGGGTAGTAGAAGAGGAAGCAGCCCATGACCGCGAGGACGACGAGCCCGGCGCCGGCCGCGCCGACCCGGCGGCGCAGCGGGGTGCAGTCGGGGGGGCCGAGCATCGCGCCGAGCATCTGGGCGACGGCCAGGCAGAGGAAGGGGACGAGCACCACCATGTAGAAGGAGAAGACGGTGCGCTCCTGGTACTGGAACCACGGCAGGTAGATCCCGGCGACGGCGCAGAGCACCGCGCCGGAGCGCCAGTCGCGGCGGAAGAACCAGCACCACAGCAGGTAGACCAGGGCGAAGCAGGCGGCCCACCAGAGCAGCGGGGTGCCGAGGCCCAGGATCTGCGCCGCGCAGCCGCCGGGGGCGGTGCAGCCCTGCTGCCCCTGCGGGACCTGCTCCCAGTACATGGAGACCGGGCGGCCCTGGACCAGCCAGCTGAACGGGTTGGACTGGTAGGTGTGCGGGGTGGACAGACCGGTGTTGAACTCCCACATCTGTGCGTGGTAGTGCCAGAGGCTGCGCAGCGGGGCGGGCCCGAAGCCGGAGCGGCCGTCGGCCCACTGGCGGTCGTAGCCGCCGGTGGTGGCGAGCCAGCCGGCCCAGGAGCCGACGTAGACGACCAGGGCGGTGCCGACCATGGCGAGCAGGGCGGGGACGGCGTCGCGGCGCAGCATCGAGCGCCAGGGGCGGCGGGCACCCGCCCAGCGCCGTCCGGACTGGTCCCACAGGACGGTGAGCAGGCCGAACGCGGCGAGCACCGTGGCGCCGTTCCACTTGACCGCGCAGGCGGCGCCGAGCAGCAGTCCGGCGGCGATCCGCCAGGGGCGCCATCCGAGCCGGACGGTGTCGCCGCCGTGGTCGGGCCGGACGGCGGCGAGGCGGGCCCGGGTGCGGTCGCGGTCGAGCAGCAGGCTGCCGAAGGCGGCGAGGACGAAGAACATCTGGACGCCGTCGAGCAGGCCGGTCCGGCTCATCACCAGGTGCAGGCCGTCGACGGACATCAGCAGGGCGGCGGTGCAGCCGAGCAGGGTGGAGCCGAGGAGCCGGCGGCCGATCCGGGCCAGCATCAGCACGCTGAGGGTGCCGAGCAGGGCGGTCATGGAGCGCCAGCCGAACGGGTGCAGACCGAACAGCTGCTCGCCCACCGCGATCACCCATTTGCCGAGCGGCGGGTGGGCGACGAAGGAGGGCGCGGGGCCCAGCGGGACGACCTGGGGGTCGGCCAGGATGTCGCGGTTGGCGCTGTCCGGCCAGCTGCCCTCGTACCCCTGCTTGAGCAGCGACCAGGCGTCCTTGGGGTAGTACGTCTCGTCGAAGACGAAGGCGTCGGGGTGTCCGAGGTCCCAGAAGCGCAGCAGTCCGGCGAAGAGCGCGACGGCGATCGGCCCGAGCCAGCCGGACCGGGCGGCGGCCCAGGACACCGGCCCCCGCAGGGCCTCCCTGACGGGGGCTGCGGGGGCCGGTGGGGCCGGTGGGGCCGGGTGCTGCGTGACTTGCGCCTGCGTCATGTGCCTCGTCGTTCCGCCGCTGGTCCGGTCGCCCGGTCCGGGCGCCGCCGACCGACACTATGACGTGCCTGACGCGAAACCAAGCGCGACGGGCGGGCCGGTCAGGCGGCGGTCTGCAGCTCCCGGACGGCGGGCAGCGGGCGGACCGTGGCGGTACGGACGTTGTCCTGGGCCGGCGTCAGGTGGGCGCGCAGCCGGACCGCCAGGACGACGATCAGCACGGTGCAGCCGGCCATCGCCGCCAGGTAGAGCGGCCAGGTGCCGGAGCCGACCAGCAGCACGCCGACGGCGGGGCCGACCGCGACGGCGATCTGCTTCACCAGGGCGTAGCCGGCGTTGTAGGTGCCGAGCAGGCGGGCCGGGGCGAGGTCGGCGACGATCGGGCCCAGGGTCGGGGCGAGCAGCGACTCGCCGACGCCGAACAGGGCGTAGATCGAGACGATCGCGACCGTGGCGGCCAGTGCCTCGCCGCGGACGAGTCCGGCGACCAGGGCCATGGTCCAGGCGCCGAGCCAGACCACGCCGGCGGCGGCCATCGCGGTGGTGCGCCGGCGGCGGGCGGTGATCCGGACCATGAACATCTGCAGCACCACGATGGTCACCGCGTTGGCGCCGATCGCCAGGCCCAGGGTGGAGGGCGCGGTGCCGACGGTGTCGGTGGCGAAGGCCGCGACGCCGGACTCGAACTGGCCGTAGCAGGTGAAGAAGATCAGGCCGGCGAGCAGGCTGAGCCGCAGCATCGCCTTGTCGGCGACCAGGGCGCGCAGGCCGTTCGGGCCGTCGGCCTTCTGCTGCACCAGGACCGGCGCGGCGTTCGGGATCCGGGCGGTGCCGGTGACCAGGGCCAGGCCCAGGAAGGTCAGCGCCTCGATGGTGAACAGCCGGGTGAGGCTGGCCGGGTCGGCGACGTCCACGATCTGGCCGCCGACCAGCGCGCCGATGCCCATGCCCAGGTTGACCAGGGTGAACTGCAGGGCGAAGGCGTGCGCCCGGGTGGCGGCGGTGGAGCAGCGGACGATCATGGTGGCGAGCGCCGGCTGGCAGGTGGTGACGCCCGCGCCGAAGAGGAACGAGGAGACCAGCAGGGCCGGGGTGCCGGCGGCCTGGCCGAAGGCGAACGCGCCGACGGCGGCCAGGCCGGCGCCGGCGAGCAGCACCGGGCGCGGGCCGTAGCGGTCGATGCCCCGGCCGGTGAACGGCAGGACGGCGAGCGCGGCCAGCGCGAAGACGGTGAACACCATCCCGGCGGCGAGCGAGCCCAGGCCCCGCACCTGGTCCACGTACACGAACATGTACGGCATCGTGAACCCGCTGCCGAACGCGCTGAGCGCATTGCCGATCTGGACGCGGCGCAGCGGGCCGCCCGCCCCGTGACGCTGCTGCCTCTGCTGCTTCACCGTGCCGGTCACCGTGCACACCCCTTCGTGAGTGTTCGCGGGCACTCTTGAGCTGGATACTCTTAAGGCCCGAAGATTTCAGAGCTAAACTTTGACCCTAAAGTCTTAGCACTGGAAGATTGCGGAGTCAAAGGCTTAAGAGGTGCACCCCTCGTGCGACACTGGTGCGCATGACCGCAGAGAAGCCGGAACCGAGCGCACCGAAGCAGCGGCCGGCCACCCCCGGCGAGCTGGGAGTCGCCGAGCAGGTGGCCGTCTACCAGCGGGAATTCCCGACCGTGGACCCCCAGGTGGAGACGATCGTGCAGACCCTCTCCCGGGTCGCGCGGCGGATGGGCGTCGCCTACGGGCGCCAGCTCACTGTGCTGGGAATCACCTCCGCCGAGTGGGAGGTGCTGAAGGCCCTGGTCGTCGCGGGCAGCCCGTACCGGCTGGGCCCGGGCGAGCTGGCCAAGCGGCTCGGCCTCACCCCCGCCGCGATGACCCACCGGATCGACCGGATGGTCGCCGAGGACCTGGTCACCCGGGAGCGCGACGAGGCCAACCGGGTCCGCGTGATCATCGAGCTGACCGAGAACGGCCGCGACAAGTGGCTGGAGTCGATGCGGATGGCCGCGGTCTTCGAGGAGGAGCTGCTCCAGGACCTCGCCGCCGAGGAGCGCTCGGTGCTGTCCGGGATGCTCGCCCGGATGCTGCGCCGGATCGAGGGCACCCAGCCGGACGCCCTCGGGCGCACCGACGACCTGGACTGACGCGGGCCGCGCCCGGCCGACTTCCGCCGGGCGCACGCATGCGACCGCCGACGAACTGTTGGCATTTCAGTGCTCGTATGACAACTTGCTTGGCGTCAGTACACCACTGAAACACGTCGCATGATTGGCCGTCACATGTTGCTCAAGCGCACCTCCGCCCTGCTCGCCGCCGTGCTCGTGGGCGGGCTGGGCCTCACCGCCTGCACCAACGACGACAAGACCGGCGCCGCGGCCACCACCCCGGCCGCCCCGCCGGCGCCGAGCATCCCCGGCGTACCGAACACCTCCGGGGTGCCCAGCCTGCCCGGTGTCCCCAGCCTGCCCGGTGTTCCCAGCGTCCCCGGGATGCCCAGCGTCCCCGTGGTACCGAGCCTGCCGGGCATGCCCAGCATCCCCGGGGTGCCGGGCGTCACGACCGGTACCACCAAGCCGTCCGACCTGCCCTCGGACCTCCCGTTGCCCAACGGCAAGCTCACCTCGGTCACCGGCGTCCCGGGGGCCTACGTCCTGGTCTACGAGACCTCCAACGGCGCGAGCGCCTCCGCCGAGTACGCGAAGGCCCTCAAGGCCGCCGGGTACGACACCAACTCCGACGCGGGCGGCGTCCTCGCCCGCAAGGGTGGCATCAACCTGCTGGCCAGCACCGCCGGCAACACCGTGACCGTCACCTACACCAAGGTCTGACCCCGGGCATGACGAACGGCCCCGGACGAGATCCGTGCTCGTCCGGGGCCGCTCGGGTTCGGTGCCGAGGGTCCGTCAGGCCCTCAACCGCTCAGGGGTGCGTCAGCAGGGGCCGTTGTCGGTCCAGACGCCCCACTGGCCGGTGGTGGAGGGGTCCTCGCCCGTCGTCCACCACTTGTTGGTGTAGTAGCGGCCCTTCCAGGAGACCTTGGTCGGGGCCGCGTACACGGTGCCGGAGTTCCAGCTCGGCGCGGCCGGGCAGCCGGCGGTGGCCGTCGCGGTGGCGGTGGGGGTCGCCGTCGCGGTGGGGGTCGCCGTCGCGGTGGCCGTCGCGGTCGCGGTGGCGGTGGCCGTGGGGCTCGGGGTCACCGTCGGGGTCGCGGTCGGGGTCTGGGTCGGGTTCGGCGCGGCCGGGCAGGACGCGGCGGAGCCGTTGGTGGCCTCCACCATCGTGTCGAACAGCGCGGTCTTCGTCCCCAGGTCGTACAGCGAGAAGGCGAAGGATCCGCCGAGGCCGTTGCAGTGGGCGTAGTCCAGCTTGGCCTGGATCGAGCGGGCGTCCTCACCGGACCAGAAGGTGGTGCCGTCGTAGAAGTACGAGGTCTGCGCCGCCTCGTCCCAGTAGGTCTTCGACGGGTTGTCGACGAAGCCCGCGAGCTCCTTGTACATCTGGATGCCGGGCACGTTGCCGGACATCGCGGCACCGGCGGCCGGGCCGGTGGCGGGCTGGAAGAGGCCGTGCTTGCCGTTGTCGGCGACGCCGGTCCAGCCGCGGTAGTAGAAGGGGACGCCGATGTTGATCTTCTTGGCGGGGAAGCCGCCGGGGATGCCGTACTCCGCGTCGCCCGCGGTGTAGGCCTTGATCGCGGCGTCGACCGAGTACTTGCCGTTGCCCGGCTTGGCCGGGGTCATCGGGTCGTTCGGGCCGGAGTAGATCGGGGCCTGGTGGTTCGTCGGACCCTTGGCGTCCCAGGCACCGTGCATGTCGTACGTCATGATGTCCAGGAACGTCAGGTACTGGCCGATCTTGTCGGTCTCGACGTTGCGGATCTTGTCCTGGCCGGCGCCGACCGCCGCCGCGGTGGCGTAGGTCTTGCCGTCGGCCCTGCCCTGGGCGTCGAGCTGCTCGCGCAGCTCCTTGAGCAGCAGGGTGAAGTTCTGCTTGTCGTTCGGGCTCTCCAGGTTGCCGGCGTGGCCGCCGCCGCCCGGGTACTCCCAGTCGATGTCGATGCCGTCGAAGACGCCGGCCGCCGCGCCCGGGCCGCCGTACCCGGCGTCGACCGGGAGGTTGCCCTTGATGAACATGTCGATGCAGGACGAGACCAGCTTCTTGCGGGAGGCGTCATTGGCCGCCGCCGCGGAGAAGAACTTGGAGTAGGTCCAGCCGCCGATCGAGATCAGCACCTTGAGGTTCGGGTTCTTCGCCTTCAGCTTCTTCAGCTGGTTGAAGTTGCCCGCCATGGGCTGGCCCCAGACGTCGCCGACGCCGTCGACCGAGGTGTCCGGGCCGAAGCTCTTCTGGTAGTCGGCGAACGCGTCGCCCGCACCGTCACCCGCGTTGGGGTTGTTGTCGTCCTGGTTCGCGGCCTTGGTGGCCTGGAAGCAGGTCAGGTCGGTGGGGTGGATGTTGGCGAAGGAGTAGATCAGGTAGTCCAGCTTCCCGGCCACGCCGGTGTCCTGGATCGTCTTCGGGTAGTAGGCGTTGCCGTAGATCGACCACTGGTCGAAGTAGGCGACCTTGATGCCACCGCTGGTGGCCGGGGCACCGGTGGAGTTGGTGACGGCGGCGTTGGCGGCCGCACCGTTGGTGAGCGCGAGACCGGCGCCGAGCAGCAGGGAGGCGGCCGTGCCGGCCGCGAGCGCGGCCAGGCTCTTCGGGCGCCGCCGGCGGGCGGGCTGCCGGGCCGCCGCGGGAACAGAACGCAGCATGGGGTGCATGACTCCGGGTTGTGGGGGACTCCGCCCGCTCCGGGTGGGCTCGCACGGGGTGGGGCCGTACGACCGGGGCATGACAGAACAAGGGGGAGGAGAACAGAGCGGCTACATGCCTTGACGGACACCGGGATGGGCCGAACCGGCGCCAGCGGTCGAGACCGCTGACGCCGGTCCAGGGGCTCCCTGCACCTGGGGATTAAAATGGACTAGACCAACATCGCCGTCAAGGGGTGATGGTGAGGCTTGAGCCGCCCTTAAGGTTCGTACTCCCCCGCCCGAACAGCCGCGACCCGCGGCTCAGTAGCGCACCGCGTTCGCCACGACCGCCTTCACGTCGCCGCTCAACTCCCGGTTGCTGCGCGCCGTGGCCTGCGCACTCTGGCCCGCCGGGACGTCCGGCACGTTCACCACGACCGCGTCCAGGAGGTTCCCGGACTGGTCGGTGAAGTTGACCTGGACCGTGTAGCGATTGGCCTGCTGCTGCTGGTTGTTGACGGTCAGCGGGACCTCCAGCCGCCCGTCCGACGCGGCGGCGACCGGACCGAGCGTCACATCGCCCTTGGCGTCCAGCCCGCCCTTGATGCCCGCGATCGCCGAGGAGGCCGCCGCCTGCGCCGAGGCCGCCGCCGAGGAGAGCCCGCCCGCCGCGGACTGCACCGCCGAGGCGGCGGCGGAGGCCGCGGCCGAGAGCCCCGACTGCAGGGCCGACTGGACGGCCGAGGCGGCGGAGGTGGCCGCCGGACTGCTCGGCGAGCCGTCCGACGAGCAGCCGGCCAGGGCCGCCGCCCCGAGCGCCACCGCCGCCAGGGCGCCCGCCACGGCCCGGCGCGGTCGGCGCACCACCGGGGCGGCGGTGTCCCGCACGGTCGTACGGACGGGGGCTCCCGTCCGCGGCGGAGTGGTCGTCCGACGGGGCTGGTGGCGGTCCATCGCGTCCTCGTTTCTGCCCTGGGCCGGGCTGCCCGGCGCACCTCCCGCCCACCCTGCGAGTCCCCGGCCCGGCCCGCAGCACGGGTGGCGCATCCGGGTGATCCGGGGTCGGCCGGAGCAGGCCGGGGTGATCCGCGGCGGCCGGGGTCGGGCCTAGGACAGCCCGGCGCCCTCCTCGCGGTCCGCCTCCACGGCGGCCCGTTCCTCGCGCAGCCGCACCACGTGCCGCCGCCGCGCCACCACCCCGTACGCCGAGGCCGCGCTCGCCACGAAGGCCGCCGCGCCGACCCAGGGCCGGTCCAGGACGTGGCAGGTCAGGTGGTCCAGCGAGTACCGGCCGGCACCCGCGATGCCCAGCGCCAGACCGGTCGCACCGAGGAAGGCCGGGTACTCGTAGCCGCCGCCCATGGCGAAGAAGCCCGAGGGGGCGTGCACCGCCACGGCGGTCGCCATCGTGCCGGCCACCATCGCACCGGCCGCCGGGGTGGCCAGCCCGGCCACCAGCATCGCGCCGCCGCCCGCCTCACCGAGGCCGGCCGCCAGCGCGCTCTGCCGGCCCGGGTGGAAGCCCATGTGCTCCATCGCCTCCGCGGTGCCGTCCAGACCGCTGCCGCCGAACCAGCCGAACAGCTTCTGGGTGCCGTGCGCGATGAGCACACCGCCGACGGCGCTGCGCAGGGCCAGCAGGCCGAGATCCTTGCGGTTCAGACACATGTCGAATCCTCGTTCCAGCGAGATTCCGTCCGGTCTCCATGGCATCCGACCGTCCGGTCTCCATGGCACCCGAAAGGACGAGCGGACTCGACCCGGGACCGCCATCCGGGCGAATGTCGCAGCGTCCGGGAACGGCACCGCAACGTGGCCGCGCGGCCGCCGACACACGGCGCCCGGAGCCGCGGCGCCCGGCCCGGAGCGTCCGTCACGGCATGCTTTGTCCATGTTCGTCTTCAACCTGAGCAGCGCCTTCATCGCGTTCTTCGCCGTCGTCGGCCCGCCGAAGGTCCTGCTGGCCTACGCCCGGCTGGCGGGCGACCGCAGCTCCCGCGAGCTGCGGCGGCTGGCGGCCTGGAGCACGCTCATCGCCGCGCTGGTCGGCGTGCTGCTCGCGTACTCGGCGGACTTCGTCACCTCGCTCTTCCACATCAGCGACCAGTCGCTGGAGCTGGCGGGCGGGGTGATCTTCTTCATCTACGCGGTCGCCCTCGTCCTGGGCGTCCACCTGGGCGCCGGCGACGACGAGGGCGAGCACCTGCGCAACCCCTTGATCGACGGCATCCGCGAGCTGATGCTGCCGTACATCGCCAGCCCGCTCGCCGTCACCGCGGTGCTGATCGGCTCGCTCGCCAAGGACGACTGGGGCTGGCGCACCACCGTGACCGGCGCCTACCTCGCGGTGGTGGCGATCAACTACGTCTGCGTGGTCGTGCTCGCCCCGCTGATGCAGCGCACCCACCGCACCTCGCTGGAGGTCCTGTCGCGGCTGCTCGGCCTGCTGCTGGCGGCGGTGGGCGTGGAGCTCTTCCTGAACGGTCTGGCCGGGCTGGGCGTGCACCTGCCCGAACCGCACGAGTAGGCCGGACAGGGCCCAGCCCGCCCCGGGGGGGTGGGCGGGCGCCCGGGGCGGGCGGGTCAGGGCGCGACGACCGGGCGCCAGGGCACCGGGGAGGACAGGATCATCGAGCTGGCCGGCTGCCCGTAGCTGCCGAGCCGGTCGATCAGCGCCTCGAAGGCGGCCATCGCGGGCACCGCCACCAGCAGCACGCAGCAGGCCCCGCCGGTGACCCGGTGCAGCTGCAGCACCTCCGGCCAGTGCGCCACCTCGGGGTCGCGCAGCACGCAGCGCGGGCCGTAGCACTGGAGCTGGACCAGCGCGGTGATCGGCAGCCCGGCGCGGTTCGGGTCGACGTGCGCGTGGTAGCCGCTGATCACCCCCTCGGCCTCCAGTCGGCGCACCCGTTCGGCGACGGCGGGTGCGGAGAGGCTGACCCGGCGGGAGAGTTCGTTGTACGAGAGCCGGGCGTCCGCCTGGAGCTCGGCGAGCAGGCGTCGGTCGACGGCGTCCATGGGCGGGCTCCCGGGGTCGGTGGAGGAGGGCGGACGAGAGGCTGCCTGGCGATCGTAAGGCCGATCCGACGAAACGCCTCGCGAATGGAAAGCGGGCAGCCCGTTGCGGTGCCCGGAGCCCATTCAAGTCCGGGCCGCCCCGGAAGCACAATGGGGCCCCCGGGGAGAGCCCGGGTCGTCAGGAGGAACTGGGATGGGTCACGACACGGTGGAAACACCCAACCTGTCGTTCGGTCGGCTGGAGCCCGGCCTCGGCGGGGAGCCGGACCGCGGCACCCCCTACGCCCGCTACGCGCGGCTGGACGACCTGCACAGCCTGCAGCACCCGCGCAGCAAGGTGCCGGCCGAACTGTCGTTCATCGTCACCACGCAGGTCATGGAGCTGCTCTTCGACCTGCTGAAGCACGAGTGGACGCTCGCCCAGCACGCGCTGCGCGAGGACGACCTGCCCAGCGCCCTCGCGGCGCTGCGGCGCGGCACGCACGCCCAGGACGTGCTGGTCTCCTCCTGGGACCTGCTGGCCACCCTGACCCCGCAGGAGTTCAACGCCTTCCGCTCGGTCTTCGGCGAGGCGTCCGGCTTCCAGTCCTCGGCGTTCCTGCACCTGGAGTTCCTGCTGGGCAACAAGAACGGCGCCCTGCTGAACATGTACGCGGACGTCCCCGAGACCCGCGAGGAGCTCGCCGGGGTACTGCGCTCCGCCAGCCTCTACGACGACGCGCTGGCGCTGCTCGACCGCCGCGGCGTGGCGGTGCCGCACGCGCCGTCCGAGCAGCGGCACCTGCCCGACCCGGCGGTCGAGGCGGCCTGGCGGCGGGTGTACACCGAACCGGAGCTGGCCGGGCTGCAGCCGCTCGCCGAGGCCCTGCTGGACGTCGCCGAGCGGGTGACCCGCTGGCGCCAGCGGCACCTGGCGGCGGTCAAGCGCTCGATGGGCGCCAAGCCGGGCTCGGGCGGCTCCAGCGGCCTCACCTGGCTGCGGAAGTCCGCCGAGCAGGACGTCTTCCCCGAGCTGTGGACCGTCCGGGACGGACTGTGAGCACGACCGAGAACCACCGGGCCCCGGACGGGGACCCGGGCACGACCCCGAGCAAGGAGGGCATGTCGGTGATCACGCGCGAGGAGTGCGCGGCGCTGGACGCCGTCGACCCGCTGGCGGCGTTCCGCAAGGAGTTCGCCCTGCCCGACGGGGTGGTCTACCTCGACGGCAACTCGCTGGGCGCCCTGCCCGCCCGCACCCCCGAACGGGTGCGCGAGGTGGTCGAGGGCGAGTGGGGCCGCGAGCTGATCCGCAGCTGGAACGACGCCGGCTGGTTCGAGCAGCCGTACCGGCTGGGCCGCCGGATCGCCCCGCTGATCGGCGCCGGACCGGACGAGGTCGTGGTCTGCGACACCACCTCGGTCAACCTGTTCAAGGTGCTGGCGGCGGCCCTGCGGCTGCGCCCCGGCCGGCACACGGTGCTCGGCGACGGCGCGGCCTTCCCGACCGACCTGTACATCGCCGAGGGGGTCACCGGGCTGTTCGAGGGCACCCGCAGCGTGCTGGTCGCCCCCGAGGAGCTCGACGCCCACCTCGACGCGGACACCGCCGTGGTCGTCCTCTCGCACGTGGACTACCGCACCGGCGAGCTGCTGGACATGCCCGGCATCACCGCCCGGGTACAGGCCGCGGGCGCGCTGATGATCTGGGACGTCTGCCACGCGGTGGGCGCGCTCCCGGTCGAACTGGGCGCGAGCGGCGCGGACTTCGCGGTCGGCTGCACCTACAAGTACCTCAACGGCGGCCCCGGCTCGCCGGCCTTCCTGTACGCGGCCCGCCGGCACCTCGCCGCGGCGGAGCAGCCGCTGAGCGGCTGGTTCGGCCACGCCCGCCCGTTCGCCTTCGAGCCCGGGTACGCGGCCACCGAGGGCATCGGCCGATTCCTCACCAGCTCGCCGTCGCTGCTCGGCCAGGCCGCGCTGGACGCCTCGCTGGACGTCTGGGAGCGGGTCGACCTGGCGGCGGTGCGGGCGAAGAGCCTGGCGCTGACCGACCTGTTCATCTCCCTGGTGGAGGGGCTGGACGGCATCGAGGTGGCGACCCCGCGCGAGCACGCCCGGCGCGGCAGCCAGGTCGCGCTGCGGCACGCGGACGGCTACCCGGTGGTGCAGGCGCTGATCGAGCGCGGGGTGATCGGCGACTTCCGCGCCCCCGACCTGATGCGCTTCGGCTTCACCCCGCTGTACCTCTCGTACACCGACGTCTGGGACGCGGCGCAGCAGTTGGCGCAGGTGCTGGAGACCGGCGAGTGGCGGGCCGAGCGTTTCGGCCGCCGGGGCGCGGTGACCTGAGGCCCGTCGCCCGGATCGTCGCGCGGCCCCCGTCCGGTACCCCACCGGAC
>NZ_JBSGXP010000051.1:0-50718 GCF_053610105.1 Kitasatospora sp. NPDC054939
CCGGAATCCCGGGCGCACCCCCTCGGTTCGTGCGCACTGCGTCGCGCCGCCATTCGTCACGGACGCGCCGCCATTCGTCACGGTCGCGCCGCCGTGCCGTACGGTCGCGTGCCGTGCCGCACGATCGACTCGCAACGCCGCACGGTCGCGCCGCACCGCCTCACGGCTTGATGCGGACCACCTGCGGGTCGTGGTCGCTCGCCTGCTTGGCGAACTCGGCGTTGATGTGCACGATGTCGTACTTGGCCCAGCCGACCTCGGGGCTGACCAGGATGTGGTCCAGCACCTGCGAGTTGCCCTGGAAGACGTACGAGTACTGCTCCTTCTCGGGCAGCTCGTTGACCAGCGAGCGCAGCACGCCGTCCTTGGTGAGCGCGTCGAGGGCGGGCGAGAACTGGTAGTCGTTGAAGTCGCCGAGCGAGACGATCTTCGCCTCCGGGTCGGCGGCGAGCAGCTTCGCCACGAACGCCTGCTCCACCCGGGCCTGCTGGACGCGCTGCACCTCGGAGCTGCGCACCGGAGCCTGGAAGCGGCCCTCGACCGGCTGGTCGCCGCCCTTGCTGTTGAAGTGGTTGGCGACGACGAAGACCTTCTTGCCACGGAAGGCGAACTGGCCGATCAGCGGCTTGCGGCTGTTCGCCCAGGCCGGGTCGGCCGGGTCGATGCGGCCGGGCGAGGCGGTCAGTGCGGCCGCGGCGCCGGTGCCGGTGACGTCCACCGCGCCGGTGGCGGTGCCGCCGGGGATGTCGGTGAAGGAGACCCGCAGCGGGTTGAAGAGGAACACCTGGCGGATGTTGCCGCCGGGCTCGCCGCCGTCCTTGCCGTTCTCCGGGTCGATGCCGCGCCAGTCGTAGGCCGGGCCGCCGGCCGCCTTGATCGCGGCGATGAACTTGGCGACGGTGGCGGAGGCGTCCACGGTGCCGTCGTTCTTGGCGCCGTTGTTGTCCTGGATCTCCTCCAGGGCCAGGATGTCGGGCGAGCGCAGGTTGGTGACGACGGCCTGGGCCAGCTCGGCGAACTTGGCGTCCGGGTCGCTCGGGTCGAGGTTCTCCACGTTGTACGTGGCGATCGACAGCTCGCGCTCGCCGGCCTGCACGGTGACCTCGCGCTGCAGGTGGTTGTCCTGCAGCGCGCCCATCTGCTCGGCGACCAGGGTGTAGCCGCCGAAGGAGTTGAAGTCGAGCGGGCCGGTGGTGGTGCCGGTCAGCACGTCGCCGACGTTGGCCGACGGGAACGGCTGCTGGGAGAGCGGGGCGAGCTGCTGGATCTTCAGCCGGCCGACGTTGGGCTCCTCGTACGACTGGTACAGCAGGCCGCCGCGCTTGCTCTTCTGGTCCTGCCGGTCGGCGGCGACCCAGAGCTCGTTGTGCTCGTTGGTCGCCTGCACCACGCGGACGTCCTTGACCTGGACGTTCATGCCCTCCAGCGACTCGTAGAAGTCGAGGGTGTACTTCTCCGGGTCGAGGGTGAGGCCCTCGATGGTGGTGGCGCCGGCCGGGGCCTTCTGGGTGTAGGTGCCCGGGATGTTGCGGGTGTCGACGACGACCGGGGCGGGCACCGGGTTGCCCGCCGACACCACGGTGACCAGCGGGTTGGTCAGCTGGGTGAGCGACTGCGAGCCGCCGTTGAAGTTCGGGTAGTACTCGGCCACCTTGCCGGTGACCAGCACCGAGTCGCCCACCTTGACGGTCGGGGTGGCGCCGCCGGTGTAGACGAACAGGCCCTCGCTGGTGGCCGGGTCGGCGTCGGCGTTCGGGTCCTGGATCCAGAAGCCCTTGGAGCCGTAGCCGCGCACGCCGGTGACGATGCCGGGGACGCCGGTGACGGTCTTGCCGGTGTGCGGCGAGAGGCGGGTGCTGCCCTGGACGTCGTGGATCCGCAGGGCGCCGGGCTCGGTCGGGCCGGGCGGGTTGGTGCCCTCCGGGTACTCGCCCTTGCTGTTGGTCGGCGTCGGGTCGCCGGCGGCCAGGTCGGCGGCGTTGTCGTCGGTGTCGGCGAGGTTGGCGCGGCGGGCCACGGAGGCGGTGTTGGAGGCGCCGGCGGCCGGGCCCGAGCCCTCGCGGACGACGGCGGTGCCGTAGCCGACCAGGTCGCGCACCCGCGCGTCGGCGGCGCAGTCGGCGGCGGTCTTGCAGGTCAGCGGGTCGGTGCCGCGGACCAGGGCGACGGTGCCGCTGGCGCCGGAGAGGGCGAGCGTGCCGGTGGCGTCCGGAGTGGGCAGCGCGACGGTGCCGCCGGCGCCGGGGGCGGCGGCGACCAGGTAGCGCCCGCCGGGGGCGATCGAGCCGGTCAGCGGGGTGACACCCCACTGGGTGTTGGCGCCGGGCGTGCCGGATATGTACTGCACGCTCCAGCCGTCCAGGCCGAAGGCGGCGCCGCCCTTGTTGGCCAGCTCGATGAAGTCGTTCTTCAGGGTGGCGCCGGAGTTGCCGCCACCGCCGTAGACCTCGGCGAGCACCGCGTCGGCGGAGGGCGCGGCGACGGCGCCGGGCAGCGGGACGAGCACCAGGGAGGCGGCCAGACCGGCCGGGAGGAGGGTCGCACGCAGCAGGGCCCGACGGCTGCGGGGGCGCGGAGCGGTGGAGGTGGTCACCGGGCAGGACTCCTTGGTCCGCCGCAGCACGGAGCGGCCACGGCATTCGGGGGCGGCACGATCGCCCGGCTGACGTGGGGTCGCCGGGCCGTGAGGGTGGGTCAGGCAGGCGCTCGCGGCGCACTACCCGCGTAGAAATCGGCACAGGGAGCCGTCCGCCCCCCGCAGCGAGAAAGATACGCGCGTAGAAAATGACGCGACAAGCCCTCGCCGGTTAACTTTCGGTACCGCTTGTCGGGGCCCCGGCAAAACTGTGACCTGCGGCACCGCGGGCTCCTCCCGTCACTCCCCCACCGCCGCCGCCGACCTGACGGAACGCCGCCGATCCGACGCCCGACCGACGGGCCGTCGGACGGCCGGGGGCGCGCCGGCGGGGCGGCCGGGGACGACGGACGGCCGGCCCCGGGGGCGCCGGAGGGAGACCGGGGGCGCGCCGGAGGACCGAGGAGCCCGAAGGCGCACGGGCGCACAGGTGCACGAAGGGCGGACGGCAGGGGCGGACGGCCCCGTGCCGCGCGCCCCCCGACACGACGAGGGCCGGCCCGGGAGCGCCACCGCTCCCCGACCGGCCCCGTGCCGGACACCCCGCCGGGCTACTCCGACTTCGCCAGCCCCGCGGGCTTGGCGGCCAGACCCGCCGACCACTTCTCCTCGACCCGGCCGAGCTTCCAGTAGCCGACCGCCGCCGCCCAGGTCAGCACGAACAGCGCGACGATCGCGTACCCGACGTACTCCAGGTCGATCCCGCCGATCCAGGCGATCGGCCCGCTGCTGATCTCCAGCTTCTCGCCGAGCAGCCCGATCAGCTCGATCGAGCCGATCACCAGCGCCACCACGACGGACAGGCCGGTGACGGTCAGGTTGTAGTACACCTTGCGGACCGGCTTGGACAGCGCCCAGTCGTAGGCGAAGTTCATGAACGAGCCGTCGATGGTGTCCAGCAGGCTCATGCCCGCCGCGAACAGCACCGGCAGCACCAGCAGCGCGTACCAGGGCAGCTGGAAGGCCGCCGCACCGCCGGCCAGCACCAGCAGCGACACCTCGGTCGCGGTGTCGAAGCCCAGGCCGAACAGCAGGCCCACCGGGTACATGTGCCACGGCTTGGTGACGGCCCTGGTGACCCGGCCCAGGATGCGGTTCAGGAAGCCGCGCTTGTCCAGCTGCGCCTCCAGCTCGGCCTCGTCGAACTCGCCCTGGCGCATCCGGCGGAACACCTTGAGGATGCCGTTGAAGGCGCCCAGGTTGATCAGGCCGATCAGCACCAGGAACACCCCGGAGACGGTGACCCCGATGATCCCGGTGGCGACCTGCAGGCCGGAGTCCTCCGACTCCACCTGCCCGGCCAGCGACTGGATGCCGAAGGCGAGCAGCGCGCAGAGGCCGAAGACGATGGAGGAGTGGCCGAGCGAGAACCAGAAGCCGACCGACAGCGGCCGCTTGCCCTGGCCCATCAGCTTGCGGGTGGTGTTGTCGATCGCGGCGATGTGGTCCGCGTCGAAGGCGTGCCGCATCCCGAGGGTGTACGCGGTGAGACCCATGCCGGCGCCGAAGACCTGGCCGCCGACGTCGTAGTGCTCGGGTGCCACCACCGCGAGCAGGGTGAACCAACCGACCACGTGCAGCGCGAGAATGAAGCCACCCATTCCGGCCAGGCGGATCCACTCGTCGCGGGTGAGCCTGTCACGCCATCTGGCGGCCCGGGGGGCCTCGGCTGGGCTGGACATCGTGGTGTCCTTTCGGTTCGGAGCGCTGAGCCGGGCCATCCTTCCGCTGACGTGCACGTACTTGCAACCCATGTGCAAGTACAAATCCGCAGCTCCCGGCGGGCGAGCCCACGGCCGGCCGACCGATTCGCACCGCTTCAGCAGGGCTCGTCATGAAATCACCGGCGAACTCCCCTACTGTCGGAATGCCGACCCCATCCCGACCCGCCGGGAGCCGCCATGTCGCCGCAGCCTCCGCCGCCCCCACTGCCCCACCGCACCACCCGCGAGGACCTGCGCCTCCCGCTCCCCGACGGAACCGAGCTGTACGCCCGCCTCTGGCGCCCTGCCGCCGACGAACCCGTGCCCGTCGTCCTGGAGTACTCCGCGGGCCGGCTCACCGACCGGACCGCCGCCCAGGACGCCCGCCGCCACCCCTGGCTCGCCGGCCACGGACTCGCCTGCGCCCGGGTCGACCTGCGCGGCCACGGCAACTCCGGCGGCACCGCACCCGACCCCGAACAGGAGCTCGCCGACGGCGCCGCAGTCCTCGCCCACCTCGCCGCCCGGCCCTGGTGCAACGGCCGGGTCGGCCTGCTCGGCCACGGCCGGGCCGGCGCCACCGCCCTGCGGCTCGCCGCCCGGGCCCCCGACACCGTCCGGGCCGTGGTCACCGCCTGCCCCACCCCGCCCGGCCACCGCCAGGGCGGCGCCGTCCTCGCCGACGAACCGCACACCCGCGCGCTCGACCGGCTCACCGCCGCGGCCCTGCCGCCCGACCCCCGCTACCTCGGCGACGCCTGGCGCACCCGCTGGCTGGAACGCCTCGACGCCCTGGAACCCGAGCCCTGGGAGCCCGCACACGGGGAGACCGCGCCCGGCGTCCCCACCCTCGCCGTCGCCGGCTGGGGCGACCCCTCCTGCACCGCCGTCCTCGCCCTGCTGGAGCAGCCCCGCACCCGCGCCCTCCTCGGGCCCTGGCCGCACGGCCTGCCGGACGAGGCCCTCCCCGAGGCACTCCGCTGGTTCGACCACTGGCTGCGCGACCTGGACACCGGTGTCCTCGGCGAACCCGTGCTGCGCGCCCGGCTCGGCATCCGCTGGATCGCCGAGGACCACTGGCCGCCCACCGACGTCCGCCCCGTCCGGTACGGCCTCGACGGGCCGCTGCGCACCGCCGGCACCGCCTCCGACGACCGCTGGGTCCACGTCCGCTCGCCCCAGCACACCGGGCTCAACGCGGGCTCCCCCGTCCCGCACGGCCGCGCCGCCGACCAGCCCCCCGACCAGCGCGAGGAGGACGGCCGCTCGGTCTGCTTCGACTCCGCGCCGCTGCCCGAGGCGCTGGAGGTCCTCGGCCCGCCCGTCCTGCGGCTCACCCTCGCCGCCCCGGCCGGCCCGGTCGTCGCCCGGCTCTGCGACGTCGGCCCGGACGGCACCTCCACCCTGGTCACCCGCGGCGTCCTGGACCCGGCCGCCGCGACCGGCGCCGTCCTCGACCTCGCCGCGACCGCCCACACCTTCCCGCCCGGCCACCGGCTGCGGCTCGCCCTCTCCTCCGCCTACTGGCCGCGGATCTGGCCCGCCCCCGAGGCCGCCGGACACGACCTCGACCCCTCGGGCAGCGCGCTCGTCCTCCCCGTCCGCCACCTCGCCGCCGACGCCGGCACCGCCCCGTACGAACCCGCGGCCCCCGCCCTGCCCGAGCCCCCCGCGGTCCGCACCACCGAACCGCTCACCACCCGGCCGGAACGCGTCACCGTCCACGACATCGGCCGCCACGAGTGGCGCACCGAGCTCTCCCCCGCCACCGACGGCACCCGCACCCACCCCGACGGCCTGGTCCACGACGAGCACACCGTGACGGCCTACCGGGTCCTCACCGGCCAGCCGCTCAGCGCCGAGGCCCGCAGCGACCGCACCGTCCGCCTGGAACGCCCCGACATCGGCTGGGACATCACCGTCCGAATCCGCACCGAGGTCCGCTGCACCCCCACCCACCTCCTCGCCGAAACCCACCTCACCGCCCTCGAAGCCGGCACCCCCGTCCTCACCCGCACCTGGCACCACCGCCTCCCCCGCGGTGCCGCCGAGGACGCCGCTCCCTGAATCATGCCGAGGCGCGGTCGACATCCGAGCTAGTGTGGATGTCATGACTGCGGCCTACGAGGACGTCCCCTTCAGCGAGCTGCTCCACCGGCCCGCCGCCACCACCCGGAGACTCGACGCGGTCCGCGCCCTGCGGCTGCGCAGACGCGATGCCGGCGACCTCGCCCTGATGCGCGTCGATCTGCTCGAACAGGACGCCACGGTCGTCGACTTCACCGCACGGCTGCTGACCGGGCTGGTGCGCACCGAGAACACGGACGCCCTGCGTGCCGCCCTCCCCGAGGCCCTGCCCTGGGTCGTGTTCCTCCCGGCCGAGGACGTGGACGCGCTGCTCACGGAGCTCGTCACCACCACGCGCGGCGCAGCGGCCCTCGACAACCTCGCGCCGATCGCCACCCTGCTCACCCAGTGGCGGCACACCGCCGAAGTCCACGCCGACCCCGTCCTGCACGCCCTGGTCACCCGCGAGCCCGACGGCGATCTCGGACCGGCCGCCGCCCCGGAGGACCTGGATTGAGCCCCAAGCGCGGCGACCGGGCCGCTCCGCCGCCCGTCGGCGGCGAGTACGACCTGCGCTTCGCGGGCAGCGAAGCCGCGGAGGGCTGGGAGCAGCTGGGCCGACAGGCCGCGGCCAATCTGCGGCGCGCGTTCGAGGCCATCCGCGCCTCGCCGCGCTCGGCCCAGAACCCCGCCCGGCACCACCGCCTCAAGGGGTCTCTCGGCACCGGCACCTTCAAGGGCCACCCGCTGGAGCGATGGCAGTACGAGGTCACCGGGGGCGGGCGGATCTGGTACCTGATCGACGACGAGCGCCGCACGGCCTGGATCACCCACGCGGGCCCCGGCCATCCCAAGGCGACCGAGTGAACGTCGACGGCCGCCCGGTGGGTCGGGCGGCCGTCGGGGTGGTGCGAGGGGGAGGTCAGCTGGTGGCGATCGAGGTGTCGTCGATCACGAAGCTGGTCTGCAGGGAGGAGTCCTCGGTGCCGTTGAACTTCAGGGTGACGCTCTTGCCCTGGTAGGACGAGAGGTCGAAGGTCCGCAGCTGGTAGCCGGCGGCGGAGTCCGCGTTCGAGTAGGTCTTCAGCGCGGTGCCGTTGACGGTGACGGTCAGCTTGTCGTAGGCGGTGGAGCCGGACTCGTTGGTGTCGATGTGCAGCCAGAAGGAGAGGGTCGCCTTGCAGCCCGCCGGGATGGTGACGGTCTGGGTCAGGCTGTCGGTGCGGGTCGAGCCGTAGCCGTTCAGCCAGGCCTTCCACGAACCGCTCTTCGCGGCCTGCGAGGAGCCGTTGTCCACGACGCCGCTGGTGGTCGTCCAGGGGGCGGCGGAGCCGGTCTCGAAGCCCGCGTTGCCGAGCAGCTGCGCCGGGGTGCAGGTGGTGCCGCCGCCGACCGTCCAGCCGAAGGAGGCGGTGCCGGTGCGGCCGGACGCGTCCCGGGCGGTGACGGTGACGGTGGAGCCGCCGGCGGTGGTGGCGGTGCCGCTGATGAGGCCGGTGGCGGCGTTGATCGACAGGCCGGCCGGGAGGCCGGTGGCCGACCAGGTGAGCGGGGCGGTGCCGCCGGTGGCCTGGAGCTGGAGGCCGACCGCGCCGTTGAGCGGGGTGGTCTGGGCGCCCGGGTCGGTGACCGTGACGGTGCCGCTGCCGGCGGGCTTGGTGAGCAGGCAGCCGGCGAGGTTGAGGTCGATGGCCCGGGCGGACGTCAGGCAGGTGGTGAACCAGTAGGTCTGCTGGCCGTAACTCTGGCCCTTGTAGGCCTTGGTGGTGCCGTCGGCGGCCACCTCGCACGGGTTGTTGAGGGTGCACATCGCGCCGTCGTCGCTGCCGGTGTTGTTGATGCCGACCACCTTGCGGGTGGCCGCGTCGACGATCGGTGAGCCGGAACTGCCGTGGGGGGTGGTGCAGTTCGAGCCGTAGCGGATGGAGTCGCGCCAGGTCCACTGGTCCTCGCGCAGGGTGTCGACGAACCCGTTGACCGAGCAGTTCCACACCTGCTTCCAGTACGAGGAGGGTATGAACATCGCCGATCCGTCGGCCGGCCTGGTGTCGCTGATGGTCAACGCCGTTGCCGCGTACTTGGACTTGAGCGAGGCGAAGGTGTCGGTGAGCTGGTAGAGCGCGACGTCGGTGCCGGTCATCGTCGCGTACAGCACCTTGTCCGCCTGGACGCTGCCGAGCGAGGAGCCGGTGGGGCCGAGCAGGGTGCCGCTGCGGCTGGCGTTCGCGTTGACGACGACCTGTCCGGCGGACGGCATGGTGGGCAGGCAGTGCCCGTTGGTGAGCATCAGCGCCCGGTCGGTGTCCGCGGAGGACGGGTAGCGCACCAGGGAGGCCGAGCAGTTGCTCAGCGCGATGGTGGAGGTCAGATCGCCGGCCTGGACCGCCTGGGCGGGGGCGGCGGCCACGGTCAGCGCACCGGCGACGATCGCGCCGGCGCCGGCCACGGCGACAACTCTCTTGAGCATGGCTCTCCTTGTGGGGGATCGCGGGGTGCCCGATCGGTTGCGGACACCCGCGCCGCACGAAGCTGCCATGCGCACTTCAACAAGGTCAACGGTCCGGACAGAACTCGGCACCCGACGCCCCCTGCCGTGCCGGACCCCTCAGGCCCGCACGGCGCCCGGACACGGCACCCGGGTGCGGCGTCCGCGGACCTCCCCGCACGGGCCCCGGACAGCACGGAGCCGGCCGCCCGGGACTGCGGGCGGCCGGCTCCGAACGGGCTCACGGCTGGGGGAAGTTCCCCTCCGGGACGTCCTCGGTCTTGGCGTTGCCGCCGGCCGTGGCCTGCAGCGTGATCGACCAGGAGGTCCGGGTGCGGCCGGTGGTGAACTCCATGGTGTCCTCGAACTTGCTGAAGTCGCAGTTCTGGGTGAAGGCCTTCAGGGTCGGGTCCCAGTCGACGCCGCCGGAGAAGAACACCTCGTAGGTGCCGTCCTCGACGCCGTTGATGGTGGCCTTCTTGCCCTTGCCGATGTAGACGGAGTGCACCGACTTGCCGCCCTTGGCGAGCGAGACCACGGCGTCCGAGGAGCCGCCGTTGTCGATGTTGAGGGTGCCCTCGCCGTTGAGGCGGCCCTTGCGGACCATGGTGCCGTTGCCGAGGGTGCGGGTCTGCAGCTCGCCCGTCTTCGGCACGGTGAATGTGGTGGCGTAGCCGGCGTCGGTCATCTGCTGGAGGGCCGCCGGGACGGCCTTGAGGCCCTCCGACTGGCCGACCTTGGCGAGCGCCGGCGGGGTGGCGCAGAGGCCCTTGCGACGGATGTCGCTGCGGACCGACTCCAGATCGCCGGCCAACTGGTCGAGCGCGGTGACGAGCTGGCGGCGGGCCGTGGCGACGGCGGCGGGCTCGCGGGCCGCGGTGAGGCCGGTGCTCGCGGACTTGGCCGCGGTGGAGGCCTCCTGAAGGGCCGTGGAGAAGGCGTCCAGGCCGGCCGACGGGGTGAGCTTCGCCAGCGCGGCGTCGACCGGGGTGATCCACTTGGCGAGCACCGGACCGTACGGGGTCGGGGTGGGCGTCGGCGTCGGGCTGGGGGCGGCGCTGGTGGTCACGCCGTCGGGGGCGGGCAGTGTCGAGCCCCCCTTGCCGGTGCCTGCGCCGCTGGAGCAGGCGGCGAGTACGACGGCGGCGGCCGCCGCCGCGCCGATCCGGACGATGGACTTCATGGCGCCCCCCAATGGCTTGGCGCCCGGTAGCGCGCCGGGCTCCGCGTTTCGCTGCCGCGCCCGGCACCGCCCGAATCCCGTCGCGGCACCGTGCACTTCCGGGCAACATGATCCCGATTCAACGGGAGCCCGGTCAACCGGGCGTGCGGAAGGGCGTGTGAGGGGCGTATAAGGGGCGCGCGGAAGATACCGGTGAGTCAACTACGATCGGCAGGTGCTCAGGCTCACCGGACTACCGCTCCAGATCATCGCCTCCGTCCTCGCGATCGGCACCTTCGCCGCCACCATGTGGCTGTGGCCGAGACTCGGCGGCCGCAGTTGGAAGGCGTGGCTCGGCCGCATCGGGGCGTTCCTCGCGACCCAGCTCTCGGTGCTGGTCGCCATGGGCCTGATCGCCAACGGCTACTTCGGCTTCTACAGCTCCTGGACCGACCTGCTCGGCACCAACGGCAAGCTCGGCACGGTCGTCGACCACCAGCCGAACGCCGCCGGAGTGGCCGTCACCGGCGAGGAGAAGATGTACTCCGCGCAGGGTTCGGCGCCGGAGCGCTCCGGGAAGATCGAGAAGATCGCGCTCAAGGGGGCGCAGTCGGGGCTCAGCAGCGAGGCGTACGTCTACCTGCCGCCGCAGTACTTCCAGACCGGCAACGAGGGCCGGCAGTTCCCGATGGCGCTGGTGCTGGCGGGCTACCCGGGCTCGGCCGAGAAGCTGGTCACGCTGATGCAGTACCCGGCCTCCGCGCTGCAGGCGATCGAGCAGCAGAAGCTGCCGCCCACCGTGCTGGTGATGATGCGTCCGACGATCGTCGGCAACCGCGACACCGAGTGCATGGACGTGCCGGGCGGCCCCCAGGTGGAGACCTTCTTCACCGCCGACCTGCCGAAGGCCATCGCCGGGACGTACCGGGTGGGCACCGACCCGGCCAGCCGCGCGGTGATCGGCAACTCGACCGGCGGCTACTGCGCCCTCAAGTTCGCGCTGCGCAAGCCGGACTCGTACCGGGCTGCGGTCTCGCTCTCGTCCTACTACGCGGCGCCGACCGACCAGACCACCGGTGACCTGTTCGGCGGCAGCCGGGAGTTGGAGCAGGAGAACGACCTGCTGTGGCGGCTGCGGAACAAGCCCGCCGAGCCGGTCGCCCTGCTGCTGGCCACCAGCTACGACGAGCACAACTACGACGCCACCCAGGAGATGGTGAAGGCGTTCCGGGCCCCGACGAAGCTGTCGACCATCACCCTGGACACCGGCGGCCACAACTTCCACACCTGGACCAGGGAGATCCCGCCCGCCCTGGAGTGGCTGGGCCGTCACCTGGTCGTGCCGCCGAGCGCCTGACCCACCGTACGGGGACATTTGGAGACCGCTCACAGGCGGATCTCACGGTGCTCTCAGCCGCGCGGCCGAGCGTACCCCCATGACCACGACCAGCTACTCCCCTCCGCCCGGCGAGCCCCGACCGGGCGGCCCCACCCGGCCCCCGGCCGGCCCGTCGAACGGGGCCGAACCGCCGCTCGCGGCGGAGCCGTGGGCCGAGGCCGCGAACTTCCCGCCGCCGCAGCCGCCCGGGCGGTCGGACCGGGAGCCGCTGTTCCCGCCGCTGCCGCCGCCGCCCGCCGGGCCGAAGGGCCCGTCCTCCTGGGCGGGCCGGCTGCGCACCCTGCCGGCCCGCACCTGGCGGGGCCGGCCGGACGACCCGCACTGGGTGCGCCCGGCCCTGCTGGGGCTGCTGGCCGCGACGGCCGTCCTCTACCTGTGGGGGCTCAGCGCCTCCGGCTGGGCCAACTCCTTCTACTCGGCCGCCGTGCAGGCGGGCAGCGAGGACTGGAAGGCGTTCTTCTACGGCTCCTCCGACGCGGCGAGCTTCATCACCGTCGACAAGCCGCCGCTGGCACTCTGGCCGATGGCGCTGTCCGCCCGGGTCTTCGGGCTCTCCTCCTGGTCGGTGCTCGCCCCCGAGGCGCTCATGGGCGTGGCCACGGTCGGGGTGCTGTACGCGGCGGTGCGCCGCCGCTTCTCGCCGCTGGGCGGGCTGCTCGCGGGCGCGGCGCTGGCGCTGACCCCGGTGGCGGCGCTGATGTTCCGCTTCAACAACCCGGACGCGCTGCTGGTGCTGCTGCTGACGCTGGCCGCGTACGGCCTGCTGCGGGCGACCGAGGCGGCGAGCACCCGGTGGCTGCTCTTCACCGGCGCGATGTTCGGGCTGGCCTTCCTGACCAAGACGCTCCAGGCGTTCCTGGTGCTGCCCGCGTTCGCCCTGGTCTACGCGGTGGTCGCGCCGACCGGGGTGTGGCGCCGGCTGCGGCAGCTGCTGCTGGCGGGACTGGCGATGCTGGTGGCGGGCGGCTGGTGGGTGGCGGTCGTCGAGCTGGTGCCGGCCTCGGCCCGGCCGTACATCGGCGGCTCGCAGGACAACAGCTTCCTCTCCCTCACCTTCGGCTACAACGGCCTCGGCCGGCTCAACGGCAACGAGACCGGCAGCGTCGGCGGGCGGGGCGGCGCGATGCAGCTGCCGGCCGGCGCGGAGGCCCCGGTCGGCGGCACGGTGCGCGCGGGCGGCGGCGGGGGCTGGGGCGAGACCGGCCTGACCCGGATGTTCGACGGCAACATCGGCGGGCAGATCGCCTGGCTGGTGCCGGCGGCGCTGCTCCTGCTGGTGGTCGCGCTCTGGGCGACCCGCCGTCACCCCCGCACCGACACCGCCCGCGCGGCGTTCCTGGTCTGGGGCGGCTGGCTGCTCTGCACTGGCCTGACCTTCAGCTTCATGGCGGGCATCTTCCACGAGTACTACACGGTGGCGCTGGCCCCGGCCGTCGCGGCGCTGGTCGGCATGGGCGCGGACGGCCTCTGGCGGGTGCGCCACCGGCTGCCGTACGCGGCGGTGCTGGCGGTGGTGCTGGGCGTGACGGCGGTCTGGGCGTTCGTCCTGCTCGGGCGCAGCGCGGACTTCCTGCCGTGGCTGCGCTGGGCGGTGCTGGTCGGCGGGCTGGTCGCGGCGGCGGTGCTGCTGCTGGGCGGCGTCCCGGCGGTGCGGCTGCCGGCCCGGTTCGCGGTGGTGGCCGGGCTGGCGGGTACGGCGGCGGCGCTGGGCGGTCCGGCGGCGTACGCGGTGGACACCGTGGGCACGCCGCACACCGGGTCGATCGTGACGGCCGGTCCGGCGGTGGCGGGCGGCGGCTTCGGTCCGGGCGGCGGGGTCCGGCGGTTCGCCGGGCCGCGCGGCGAGGGCTTCCCCGGCGGGCAGGGCGCCCCGGACGGCCAGGGCGGGCAGGGCTTCCCGGGCGGGCAGGGCCGGGGTCCCGACGGGCAGGCTCCGGGCGGTTCCGCAGCCGGCGGCCGGGGACCGGGCGGGCAGGTCGGCCAGGCCGGTCGGGCACCCGGGAACGGCGGCGGACCGGGCGGCGGGCTGCTGAACGGCCCGCAGGTGAGCACCGAGGTCGCGGCCCTGCTGAAGCAGGACGCCGACCGCTACACCTGGGCCGCCGCCACCCTCGGCTCGCAGAACGCCGCGAGCTACCAGCTCGCCACCCGCGTCCCGGTGATGGCCCTCGGCGGCTTCAACAGCACCGACCCCTCGCTCACCCTGGCCGGCTTCCGGCAGTACGTGGCGGAGGGCCGCATCCACTGGTTCCTCGGCGGCGGCTCGGCCCGGGGCGGCGGCATGGAGGGCGGCGACGGCCGCTCCCAGGGGACCCTGTCCGCGCAGATCGAGGCCTGGGTGACCGCCAACTTCACCGCCCGGACGGTCGGTTCCGCCACCGTCTACGACCTGACGCAGCCGCTCTCCTCCTGATCGGCGGGTCCTGCCGACCCGCCGGCAACCCCGAAGGGGCGCCCCGCAGTCGCGGTGCGCCCCTTCGGGGTTGCCGGTCGCCGGCCCGGTCAGTCGGCGGCGTCGGTGGCGCAGCGCGTCCCGGCGGCGGGCACGGTGCCGTCGACCAGGTAGGCGTGCACGGCGGTGCGGATGCAGGCGCTGCGGCCGTACGCGACGTGGCCCTCGCCGTCGCGGGTGAGCAGCACGGCCTTGCCGAGCCCGGCGGTGAGCTTCTCGGCACCGGCGTAGGGGGTGGCCGGGTCGCCGGTGGAGCCGACGACCAGGATCGGCGCGGTGCCGGTGTACTTGACGGTGTGCGGCTTCTCGGTGGAGCGGTACGGCCAGCTGCGGCAGTCGGGGTCGAAGATCGCCCGGAGCGGGGAGTGCTTGGTGATCAGCGGGGCCTTGGCGGCGAGTTCGGCGCGCAGGGCGGCGAGTTCGGCCTCCCCGGTGGCCTGGGCCTCGTCGGCGCAGTGAATGACGGTGTAGGCGTCCTTCCAGGCGCTGTACCCGCCCTTGCCGTCGCGGCCGTTGGCGCCGTCGGCGAGCTGGAGCAGGTAGTCGCCGTTGCCCTTCTCCATGGCGAGGGTCAGGATCGCGCGCAGGTCGGCGTAGGCGCCCTCGCCGCTGTAGAGGACGTCCAGGACGCCGTTCCAGGCGCCGTGGGTGGTGAGCTTGCGTCCGCTCTTGGTGGTGAGCCGCCGGTCCTTGACGCCGTCGAGGAAGTCGGCGAGCTTCTGCGGGGCGGTCGCCGGGTCCTTGCCGAGCGGGCACTGCTTCTGCTCGGCGCAGTCCTCGGCGAAGAGCCGGAACGAGCGCTCGAACCCGGCGTACTGCTCGACGTTGTGCCTCAGGAGGTCGGTGGAGCGGTCGACGGCGCCGTCGAGGGCGAGCCGGCCGACCCTGTCGGGGAACTCCTCGGCGTAGAGGCTGCCGAGGTAGGTGCCGTACGACAGGCCGAGGTAGTGCAGGGTGCGGTCGCCGAGGGCGCCGCGCAGCACGTCCATGTCGCGCACGGTGCTGCGGCTGCCGACGAAGGGCAGCAGGGCGGCGTACTTCGCCCCGCAGGCGTCCGCGAGGGTCTTGCCGTGGGCGTCGCCCGGGGTGTCGGTGTTGAGCCACTCGTCGCGGGCGGTGTCGTCGAGGCAGTTGACCGGGCTGGTCGCCCCGACGCCGCGCGGGTCGAAGCCGACCACGTCGAAGCGGTCGTGGAGCGGGCCGTCGTAGTCGGCGTGGCCGCGCTTGACGAGGGAGTTGCCGGAGCCGCCGGGGCCGCCGGGGTTGACCAGCAGCGAGCCGATCCGCTGGTCCTGCTTCGCGGCGGGGTGGCGGGTGACGGCGACGTCGAGGGTGGCGCCGGCCGGGGCGGCGTAGTCGAGCGGCACCTTGAGGGTGGCGCACTGGACCACGGACTCGTCGGCCTTGGCGGTCTGCGGGTCGTCGGGGCAGGCGGCCCAGGCGAGTTGCTGGGTGTAGAAGGGCCGGAGGGCCGGGTCGGCCTCGCCGGTGGGCTTCGGTGCGGGGGCGGGCGTGGCGGTCGGGGTGGCCGCGGCGGTCGGCGCGGGAGGGGTGCTGGGCGTCGCGGTGGGGCCCGCCGCGGTGTCGCCGCCGCCGGAGCAGCCGGCCAGCAGGGCGGCGGCCAGGACGGCGGGGACGGCGCGGTGGGACAACCATGCGATGGTCGGATTCACCGCACACGAATATCACCGGATGATCGTTCCGGTCACCTCGGATTCCCGGCACCGCTCCCGGACCGGGCCGGCGGCCGTACCGGCCCGCTCAGCCGCCGATCGCCGACATCGGCCGGTCGGGCCGGACGAACTCCGCGGAGCCGATGTCGTGCCCCGGCCCCTTGCGGGCGATGGTGGCGCGCCAGGCGGCCTCGATCCGGTCGTCGTCGGCGCCGCCGCGCAGCAGCGCGCGCAGATCCGACTCCTCGGTGGCGAACAGGCAGTTGCGCAGCTGGCCGTCGGCGGTGAGCCGGACCCGGTCGCAGCCGCCGCAGAACGGGCGGGTGACGGAGGCGATGACGCCGACCACGGTGTCGGTGCCGGCGATGCGCCACTCCTCCGCGGGCGCGTTGCCGTGCCGTCCGACCGGGACGAGCTCCCAGCGCGAGCCGAGCACGGCGAGCATCTCGTCGGCGGTGACCATCCGGGTGCGGTCCCAGGCGCCCTGCGCGTCCAGCGGCATGGACTCGATGAACCGCATCCGGTAGCCGTGGCCGGCCGCGAAGTCGACCAGGTCGAGGATCTCGTCGTCGTTGACGCCGCGCACCGGCACGGCGTTGACCTTGACCGGGTCGAGGCCGGCGGCGCGGGCGGCGGCGAGGCCGGCGAACACGTCGGCGATCCGGTCGCGCCGGGTGATCTCGGCGTACCGCTCGGGGCGCAGGGTGTCCAGGCTGACGTTGACCCGGTGCAGTCCGGCGGCCTTGAGCGCGGGGGCGGTGCGGGCCAGTCCGATGCCGTTGGTGGTGAGCGAGACCTCGGGGCCGAGGGCGGTGATCCGGCCGATCAGGTCGGGCAGTCCGCGCCGCAGCAGCGGTTCGCCGCCGGTGAGCCGGACCGAGGTGGTGCCGAGCCGTTGCACGGCGATCCGCACCAGCCGCACCACCTCGTCATCGCCCAGCACCTCGGCCTTGGGGAGCCAGTTCAGGCCCTCGGCCGGCATGCAGTAGGTGCAGCGCAGGTTGCAGCGGTCGGTGAGCGAAACCCGCAGGTCGGTGTGGACCCTGCCGAAGCGGTCGACCAGTGGGCGCGGTGCGGTGTTCATCGACCCAGTACAGGGGCACGGGGGCGGGGAGATCCAGCGGCCGAACCGCCGGGGACCGACGGCGGCCCGGCGGTTCTCCTTGTGTGTTCGCACAAGGAGCCGGGGCTGCGCCGGGGTGGGCGGAGGCGGCAGGCTGGGCGCATGGAGACGACGGACGGGCCGGTGACCGCCCTGGTGCTGGCCGCCGGGGGCGGTCGGCGGTTGGGGGGGCGGCCGAAGGCGCTGCTGCCGTTCCGCGGCCGGCCGCTGGTCGAGCACGCGGTGCGGGTGGTCCGGGCGGGCGGCTGCGCGGAGGTGGCCGTGGTGCTGGGCGCGGCCCGCGAGCGGGTGCGTGCGGAGGCCGAGCTGCCCGGCTGCCGGCTGGTGGACAACCCGGACTGGGCGGAGGGCATGGGCTCCTCGCTGCGGGCCGGGCTGGCGGCGCTGCCCGCGGGGTCGGCGGCGGTGCTGGTGATGCTGGTGGACACCCCGGGGGTGTCGCCGGCCGCGGTGGCCCGGCTGCTGGCCGCGCACCGGGCGGGCGCCGGGCTGGCGGCGGCGGCGTACGGCGGCCTGCGCGGGCACCCGGTGCTGATCGGGGCGCGGCACTTCGCGGAGGCCGCCGCCGGGGCCACCGGCGACTCCGGCGCGCGGACACTGCTGGGGGCGCACGCCGCCGAACTCACGCTTGTGGAGTGCGCCGACGTGGCCGTCCCGGACGACCTGGACACCCCCGCCGACCTCGCCCGATGGACCGCGGGGTGAGCGCGGCGTGACCGTCCCCGGTCAGCACGGGTGCACCCCTCCCTCCGGGGGGTGGTGCGCGCTCCTCCCGCACGGTGAGAATTCGAACGCATACCCCTGATCTGTCCCTGAGGATTGCCCCATTCCGCGCCGCGACCCCTACGGATCGGGGAGCATGGGTCACGTCCTTTCCAGCCGACCCGAACGGACGGTGCTCGCGATGTCCGGACTGCCCGACGACTACACCGGACGCGACGACTGCACCGGACCGGACGAGCACCTGCCCGGTCCGGGCGGCGGTGCCCGCGCGATCCGCTGTCCGGCCTGCCGGCGCGAGCACCTGTACGAGCCCCCGTCGCTGCCGTGTCCGTGCGGCGCCTCGCTGAAGGTCCCGCTGCTGCGCGGCGGGGTGCCGGTGCAGGTGCGCTTCCGCTCCTGGGAGGACTCCTGGCTGAGCATGCGCTGCCCGCACTGCGGCCGGTCCGACCAGTGGCCGCAGCCCGAGTTCACCTGCAACTGCGGCGCCACCGTCCGCCTCCCGGTGGACCGCACCACCCGGCTCAGCGGCAGCCCGGTCGGCGGGCCGCTCGGCGCCACCGGCCCGCAGGGTGGCCGCCCCTACCCGGCGCACCCGCAGGGCGCCGCCGCCCCGGTCGCGCCGGCCGGTCCGACCGCGGCGCGCCGCCACCGGGCGCCGTTCCGCCCGCACCCCGTCCGCACCTCGCAGGACGCGGTGTTCACCGCCGCCCGCTACCTGGAGTGGCTGGGCTTCGACGACCTGGAGCTGACGGAGGCCCAGGAGCGCGACGGCATCACCCTGTTGGGCAGCCGGATGGTCGCCCAGGTGGACACCTGGACCGAGCCGGCCGACGTGAAGTCGGTCGAGTGCCTCTGGCTGCAGACCCTGCACGCGGAGGAGATGGCCGCCGCGATGTTCACTCTTGCGGGGTATTCCCACCAGGCCACCGTCCGCGGCGAACAACTGCTGGTCGCGCTGTTCAGCCTGGACCTCGCAGGGGTCCCGCAGCCCGCCAACGGAGCCGCCGAGGCGCTCATGGAGACCGGCTGGACATCCTGACCGGACGCCCGCGGCACCCTGCACACACCCCGGTGCCGACCGTCCGCCGCCGATAAAACCTGCGTTCGTGATCTGGTGCACAAGCTCGCCCCCGTGTTGAATTGCCGCCACAGCGTCGGCCGGTGGGGTGGGCCTGCGCCTGCCGGACACGCACACAAGGAGGTGGCGTTGTCGGAGCACGGACGGGCCCCGGGGGGCCGCAGCGAGCGGGGGCAGCCGCCCCCGGAGCCGGGGGACACCGTGTGGCGGCTGCGGTCCCGGGCATGCTGGCAGGAAGCCGCGGAGCTGTTGCGGCCCGCTGCCGAGACCGACCCTTCCGCGGCCCTCGCCAGAGCCGAACTCCTCATCGAGCAGTGCCTGTTCACCGCCGCGCACTGGACCCAGGCGGAGCAGGCGCTACGACTGGCCGAGGCCGTGGTGGCCACCACCGAGCAGCGCGCCGCGGCCTCCTGCGCCCGCGGCTTCCTGGCGTACGTGGCCAGCATGCTCGGCCCGCGCGATCGGCTGGACGAGGCCCAGGCCGCGCTCGGCCGGACCTCCGCGCTGCTGCCGCCGGACGCGCCCGGCCGCCCGCTGCTGGACTTCCGGCGCGGACTGGTCGCCGAGAACCTGCTGCGCGACCGGACGGCCGCCTGGATCGCCTACCGCCGGGCGCACGAGGGCGCGGGCGAGCGCGGCGACGAACTGCTCCGCTCGTACACCTGGCGGCACCTGGCGGCGCTGGCGCTCGCCTCCGGGGACCACGCCCGGGCCCGGGAGGGGTTCGACGCCTCGCTGCGGCTGCGCGAACAGCTCGGCTTCACGGTCGGGGTGGCACCCGCCCTGGCGGCCCTGGCCGAGGTGTCCGAACCGGACGAGGCCGCCGGGCTGCGCGCCGAGGCCGCCCGGCTGGTGCAGGCGCTCGGGGGCGTACCGGTCTGGCTGTCGCGGCAGCTGAGTGCGCTGCACGCGCCGGGCGCCCAGAGCGCGGCGGGGGCGCCGGGGGCGATCCCGGGAAGGCGGTCCGCATCGAGCGCCCCGGCGCCCGCCGTGCCGCTCGCGCCCGCCTCCACGCACGCGCCCCCGGCTCCGTCCGCCCCGCGCACTCCTCCGAACGGCCGCACCGACGCGGGACCTGCGGGAAACATCAGCTAAGGTAAGCCTTACCTGGCCGGGGGGAGCAGCGCCCCGGCCAGGTCGTGCTTGCCGTTTCCGGGCCCGCCGGGCCCTGCCGGCCGCGCACGGCCGGGCGGGCGCCACCGCTCCGGCGCGGCGCGGGCGAGTGGTCCCGGGTCGGCCCCGGCCGACCCGATTGGGCCCGCCCCCATGACCGTGAGCAGCATCCGGCCCGCGCACCGCGACGCCGAGGAGCCCGCCGCCGGGGAGCTCGCCGACGCCGGCTCCGGCGCGCCCGCCCCCGCCGCCCCCGGGGCCGCCTCCTACGAGCGGCTCGGCGAGCTCTTCCCCGCCCTGCGCATCCACTCCGGCCCTCCGCGCCGCGGCGAGGGCTGGCTCGCCGGGGCCGACCTGGTGGCCGATCCCGCCGCGCTGCGCGAGCTGATCGACCACGACGCCCGCCAGGGCCTGGCCCACTACGGGCGCCCGCTGCGGCCGGACGTCGCGGCCGGCTTCGGGCTGCACCGGTTCTGCTGGCCGGCCGCGCTGCTGTTCACCCTGCCCTGGTTCCTGGAGCGCCGGGTGCCGCTGCTGACCCCCGCGGACCTCTCGATGCGCCGGCACACCGGCGAGCTGACCGTCCGTCCGACCGTGTTCGCCTGCCTGCCGGACGACCCGGCCGCCGGACTGCCCGGCGCCCGCCCAGTGGCCGACGAGGACGAGCTGCGGGCGCTGCTGCGCTCGGCGCTGACCGACTTCCTGACGCCGCTGCTGACCGCGTTCCGCCCGCAGGTGCGGCGCGGGCCCAGCACGCTCTGGGCGATGGCGACGGACTCCCTGGTCGAGGGCCTCGGCCACGTCGCCGCACTGCTGGGCGACGAGCAGCGGGCGCGCACCGAGCTGGAGGCGCTGCTGGCGCCCGGCTGCGCGCCGCTCACCGCGGGCACCGGCTACGGTCCCGAGGCCCCGGGCACGCCGGGCGCGGCGGACCGGGCCCGGGCGAGCTGCTGCCTGGTGTACACCGTCCGGTCGGAGGACGCGTGCGGCGGCTGCCCCCGCGTCACGCGCGGTTGACCGAATTCCGCGCGGATCATAGCGCCACAGGCCCGGAATGACGGGAAATTCCCCTCGGAAATCAATAATACAATGGGATTGTCTCCACGTCAGAAATCCCTCTACTCAGCGCATTGACAGCGAATCAGCCATTCCCCGGCCGAGCATCCGCCATGATGGTCCCGCCATCACGACGCAGGAAAGCGAGGCTGGTCCAAGGTATGAAACTGTCCGACATACCGCTCGGGTGGGCCGTCACCGGCGTTGCGGTGCTGCTGGTCAGCGCCGTACTGGTGGCACTGGCCCGGAGCCGGGGATCCGCCGCCGCGGGCGGCTCGGATTCCTGGGAGCGGTCCGAGGAACGGCGCCGGCGCAAGGAATCCCTGTACGGCGCCGCCTCGTACACGCTGCTGTTCTGCTGCGCCGGGGTCGCGGCGGCGCTCTCCTTCCACGGCCTGGTCGGCTTCGGGGTGCAGAACCTGGGCCTCTCCGGGGGCTGGGAGTACCTGGTGCCGTTCGGGCTCGACGGGGCGGCGATGTTCTGCTCCGTGCTCGCCGTCCGCGAGGCCAGCCACGGCGACGCCGCCCTCGGCTCCCGGCTGCTGGTCTGGATCTTCGCCGGCGCCTCCGCCTGGTTCAACTGGGTGCACGCCCCGCGCGGCTTCGGCCACGCCGGCGCCCCGCAGTTCTTCGCCGGGATGTCGCTCTCCGCGGCCGTGCTGTTCGACCGGGCGCTCAAGCAGACCCGCCGGGCCGCGCTGCGCGAGCAGGGGCTGGTCCCCCGGCCGCTGCCGCAGATCCGCATCGTGCGCTGGCTGCGCGCCCCCCGGGAGACGTACAACGCCTGGTCGCTGATGCTGCTGGAGGGCGTCCGCAGCCTGGACGAGGCCGTCGAGGAGGTCCGCGACGACAAGCGGGAGAAGGTCGCCGAGCGGGAGCGCCGCCGGCTGGCCGGGCGCCGCGAGCGGGCCGAGATCCGCGCCATCAACCGGACCAACAGCGTGTGGCGCCAGCGCGGGACGTCCCGGCCGCCGCAGCTGGGCTCCGGATCGGAGTCCGCGATAGCCGTCGAGGCGGCGGGCGCGGGCCAGGACGACGAGCCCGCCGAGGGCACGGTGGTCCAGCCCGGGCTGCCGGCCCGGCCGGAGCGGCGCACGATCGACCTCACCCTGGAGGAGGAGACCGTGGCGCTCCCCCGGCTGGACTCCCTGGAGCGCAAGCTGAAGGACCTGGAGCAGCAGTTCGGCTGATCCCCGCCGACCGCCCGGACCGCCCCTCCGCCCGGACCGCCCGACCGCAGCGGCGGTCCGGGCGGTCGCCGCGCCCCGGCCCGCCGCCGGTCGCCCGGGGCGGGGCGGCCCGGGGCGGCGCGGGAGACCTGGAAGACCCGGGAGACCCGGATCCGGCCTCAGGCGGCCACGGGCGTCGCGGTGAGCTCGAACCACATCCGCTTGCCGGTGCCCCGCGGCTCCACGCCCCAGCCGTCCGCCAGCGCCTCCACCAGCATCAGCCCGCGGCCGGAGGACGCCTGCTCCCCCGGGGTGCGGCGGGTCGGCCAGAGGTCCGACTCGTCCTCCACCTCGACCCGCAGCCGGGCCCGGCCGTCGGCCGCCTCCCGGTAGAGCCGGGCGGTGAACATGGCGTCCCGGTCGGTGTGCCGGATGGCGTTGGTGACCAGCTCGGAGGCGAGCAGCTCCGCGGTGTCGACCAGTTCGGCGACCCCCCAGCGGCGCAGCGCGTCCCGCAGCTCGGCGCGGACCTCGGCGATCCGGGCGAGGTCCGCCTGCCCCACCCGGCGGCGCAGCTGCTGGGCGGCCAGGCCGCCCGCCGGGCCGTCCCAGCGCAGGAGCAGCAGCGCTATGTCGTCCTCGCGCTCGCCCAGGTCGGCCGCCTGGGAGGCGATCCGGTCGGCGAGGTCCTCCAGCGGGTCGCGGGGCGATTCGCCGACCGCCGGGAGGAGGCCGCCGAGCGCGTGGGTGAGCCGGCCGATGCCCTCGTCGAGGTCCATGCCGCGGGCCTCGACCAGGCCGTCGGTGCAGAGCAGCACGGTCTCGCCCGGGTCGAGGCTGAACCGGGTGACCCGGTACTCCTCGTCCGGGGCGATGCCCAGCGGCAGCCCGCCCGCGACCGGGACGACGGTGACGCTGCCGTCCGAGCGCCGGACCACGGGGTCGAGGTGGCCCGCCCGGACCGCGTACACCACGCCGTAGTCGACGTTCACCTCGGCGTAGGTGCAGGTCGCGAAGTGGTCGGTGTCCAGGTCGGCCAGGAAGCGGGAGGCCCGGGCCATCACGGCGGCCGGCGGGTGGCCCTCGGCCGCGTAGGCGCGCAGGGCGATCCGCAGCTGGCCCATGATGCCCGCCGCGTGCACGTCGTGGCCCTGCACGTCGCCGATCACCAGGCCGACGTGCCCGCCGGGCAGCGGGACGACGTCGTACCAGTCGCCGCCGATCTGCAGGCCGGAGCCGGCCGCCAGGTAGCGGACGGCGGTGGTCACCCCGGGCACCGACGGCACGGTGCGCGGCAGCATCACCCGCTGCAGGCCGGCCGCCAGCTCGTGCTCCGCGTCGTGCAGCCGGGCGCGGGCCAGCGACTGGGCGACCAGCCCGCCGAGCGTGGTCAGCAGGGTGCGCTCGTCGGCGTCCAGCTCGCGGTCGTCGTCGAAGCTGACCACGCAGACGCCGATCGGCCGGCCGCTGGCGACCAGCGGCAGGAACGCCCAGGAGCTGCGGCCGGTGCGCCGGGCGGTCTCCCAGGTCTCGGGGTAGCGCTCCAGGTACTCCTGCTGGCTGGCGACGAAGACCGGGGTGCGGTGCTTGAGCGCCTCGCTGGCCGGGTGGTTGACGGGCAGCACCGAGCGGTCGTAGACGGACAGCTCCTGCTGCCGGTAGCCGCTGGCCCCCAGGATCTGCACCCGGCCCGCCTCGAAGGCGGCCAGCGCCAGGCCGTCCGGCGGCAGCCCGGGCAGCGGCAGCTCGGTGAAGACCCTGGCCACGTCGCGGACGGTGACCGCCTCGGACAGCGCCCGGGCGGCCTCCTTGATGAAGCGCGAGCGCTCCTCGCGCAGCAGGGCCATCCGGTCGGCGCGGTCGCGCTTGTGCAGCTCGACGGTGGCGTCCCAGACGAAGCCGACCATCCGGGAGGCCCGGCCGAAGGCGTCGGCCAGCACCCGGCCGCGGAAGCGCACCGCGCGGGTCGTGCCGTTGATGCCGACCGTGCGGTAGTACGCGCCGCACTGGCCCAGCTCGGCGACGGCCCGCTCCACCCGGCGTTTGACCACCGGGGCGTCCTCGGGGTGGAGCAGCGCCAGGAAGGAGGCCGAGGTGCGGTCGAAGCGGCCGCGGTCGAGCCGGTCCAGTCCGAGGATGGCGCAGGCCCGCTGGTCGCCCTCCAGGACGTCCCGGCGGATGTCCCAGTCGAAGGAGCCGATGCCGTTGGCCGCCATGGCGGGCTCCAGCCAGTCCGGCGTGGAGTCGCCGGAGACGGCGGGCAGGCCGCCCGAGAGTGTCGGCGCCAGCCGCCCGGCGGCCACCCCGGGTGCCGTCCGCAGCGCGTGCCGGCGGACCGCCTGGGCGGGCGGACGGACGCGGCCGCGCGCGGTCGCGGGCTGGGCCGGTGCGGGCGCGTCGGCGGGCCCGGTCACCCCGGGCGCGTCGGCCGCGGGCGGGCCGGGCGGAAGCGCCGGCCCCGGCGACTCGGGCTCAGTGGGCATGCTGCTCCTGCCGCTGCCGTGGCGGACCGCGCCGTCCGGGCGGGCCGCGAGGCGGTGTGGTGGGTGGTGCTGGTTCGGACGGTGCCCGGGCGCTGGTCGGTCGAGGTTGGCCTCCCCGCCGCTTCGCGCACATGGGCACAGATTTCCACCATCCTCCTCCAATGTTCGGCCGAGCGGCAATGGGAACGGGCCGGGAATCTTCCGGGCCACTCTCCGTACGCCCTTCCGCACAGGTGTCGTTCGATGGCGAACGACGGCATTCCCGGGAGCTTCGGGTGCCTCCGACCCGAGGAGGCGGCGCAACCGCTCAGGAATGGGCCAGCTCGAACCAGGTGACCTTGCCGTCGCCGCGCAGCTGCACGCCCCAGTCGTCCGCCAGCGCCTCGACCAGCATCAGCCCGCGGCCGGACGTGGCGTACTCCGCGTCCGGGTCGCGGCGGCGCCCCGGGAGCCTGGCCGCACCGTCCTTGACCTCGATCCGCAGCCGCTGGTCGGCGGAGAGCGTGGCGTCGAAGACCGCGCCGTCCGAGGTGTGCAGCAGGGCGTTGGTGACCAGCTCGGAGGAGAGCAGCTCCGCCGTGTCGGCCAGCTCCGGCACCCCCCAGTGGCTCAGCGCCGACCGGAGCCGGTGGCGGACCGCCCCCACCCCCACGAGGTCGGCCGCATCGAGTGCCAGGTGCAGCCTGCGGTTCAGCGCGCACCCCGGCGCCGGGGTGCCGGACGCCGTCGCGCCCCCCTGGGGCCTCGGCCGGTATGCGTCCCCCGAACTCGTCCGCTGCCGCGGGAATCGCGACTGACCGTCCATCAAGACCTGCCCCCGCCCTCGGATACGGGCACCCGGTACCGGATCCCCCGCCGGCCGGGCAGCCCCTCGTTCTGACCACCCATCCTCATGCCCAGTTGACGGCGTTTGCAACAGTGTGCGTGCGATCACCTGGGGTGAAGGAGGCACGCGGAGCCGCGCGTGATCCAACTCACCGCTCCGGACAGGTTTGCGACGCGCAGGACGGTTTTCGAGGGCCGTGCGTACGCGGCCGTGCGCCCCGCGCTCCGTCCGGCCGCCCGGCGCGCCGCCGCCACCGCGCGCCGCGGCTCCCGCCCGCAGCCGTGCCCGCCCACGGGTGTCCGCGCCCGCGCCCGCCCCCACCCATGGCCGCGTCCGGCGCGCCGGAGCGGCCCGGAGCAGGAAGGCTGGACAGGGCGACTCCGTCCGGGTTCAATGGCCAGCAACGTTTGAACGGCGTTCTAACTTCGGAACCGCCCACCGCCCACCGCACCGTCCACCCGTCCTACGCGCCCCACCCGTCCCACCACCGGAACACCCAGGAACACCCCCGTCCCACCCGTGCGCCGACCCGGCCCGGACCGCCAACCCACCGGCGACCGCGAGCGAGGAACCATGCGACTGACCCCCACCGAACGGGACCGGCTGCTGATCTTCACAGCAGCCGAGCTGGCCCGCGCCCGCCGGGCCCGGGGCGTACGCCTCAACATCCCCGAGGCCACCGCGCTGATCGCGGACACCGTCTGCGAGGCCGCCCGCGACGGCCGCCGCCTCGCCGAGGCCATCGAGGCCGGCCGCTCCGTGCTCACCGCCGCCGACGTGCTGCCCGGCGTGCCGGACGTCGTCACGGTCGTCCAGGTGGAGGCCGTGTTCGACGACGGCACCCGGCTCGCCGTCGTCAACGACCCGTTCAAGGGGGCCGGCTCGCTCGGCGACGACGCCCCCGGCGGCGCCCTGATCGGCGACGGCGCGGGCTACGACCCCGTCGAGGAGACCCTCGTCCTGCCCGTCCACAACACCTCCGGCGTGCCGATCTCCGTCACCTCTCACTTCCACTTCTTCGAGGCCAACCCGCGGCTCGCCTTCGACCGCGCCGCCGCCTACGGCACCCACCTCGCCGTACCCGCCGGCTCCTCGGTCCGCTTCGACCCCGGCGCCACCGTCGAGGTCGGCCTCGTCCCGATCGGCGGCGCGCGGGTCGCCATCGGCTTCGCCGGGCTCGTGGACGGCCCTCTCGACGCGCCCGGGGCGAAGGAGGCCGCCCTGGAGAAGGCCCGCGCGACCGGCTACCTCACCAACTTCGACGACGCGGAGGTGGAATCGTGACCGCCATCACCCCCCATGACTACATCTCCGTACACGGCCCGCGCGCCGGCGACCGCATCCGGCTCGGCGACTCCGGCCTGATCGTCCGCGTCGAAGCCGACTCGCAGGCACCCGGCGACGAGTTCCTGGCCGGCTTCGGCAAGACCGCCCGCGACGGCCTGCACCTCAAGCCCGCCGCCGTCCGCGACACCTGCGACGTGGTGATCAGCAACGTCCTGGTGATCGACGCGGTCCAGGGCATCCGCAAGACCTCGATCGGCCTGATCAACGGCCGGATCGCCTCGATCGGACGCGCCGGCAACCCCGACACCCTCGACGGCGTCGACGTCGTCGTCGGCACCGGCACCACCATCGTCTCCGGCGAAGGCATGATCGCCACCGCCGGCGCCATCGACACCCACGTCCACCTGCTGTCGCCGCGGATCATGGAGGCCTCGCTCGCCTCCGGCGTCACCACGATCATCGGCCAGGAGTTCGGCCCGGTCTGGGGCGTCGGCGTCAACTCCCCCTGGGCGCTGCGCCACGCCTTCAACGCCTTCGACGCCTGGCCCGTCAACATCGGCTTCCTCGGCCGCGGTTCGTCCTCCGACCCGGCCCCCCTCGTCGAGGCCCTCGCCGAGGGCGGCGCCTCCGGCTTCAAGGTCCACGAGGACATGGGCGCCCACACCCGCGCCCTCGACACCGCCCTGCGCGTCGCCGAGGAGTACGACGTCCAGGTCGCCCTCCACACCGACGGCCTCAACGAGTGCCTCTCCGTCGAGGACACCCTCAAGGTGCTGGACGGCCGGACCATCCACGCCTTCCACATCGAGGGCTGCGGCGGCGGACACGTCCCCAACGTGCTCAAGATGGCCGGCGTCCCCAACGTCATCGGCTCCTCCACCAACCCCACCCTGCCGTTCGGCCGCGACGCCCTCGGCGAGCACTTCGGCATGATCGTCTCCGCGCACGACCTCAAGGTCGACCTGCCCGGCGACGCCGCCATGGCCCGCGACCGCATCCGCGCCGGCACCATGGGGGCCGAGGACGTCCTGCACGACCTCGGCGCCATCGGCATCACCTCCTCCGACGCCCAGGGCATGGGCCGCGCCGGCGAGACCGTACGCCGCACCTTCGCCATGGCCGGCAAGATGAAGGCCGAACTCGGTCCCCTCGACGGCACCGGTTCCTACGGCACCGCCGAGGGCGGCGACGACAACGAACGCGTCCTGCGCTACATCGCCAAGCTCACCATCAACCCCGCCATCGCCCACGGCCTCGCCCACGAGGTCGGCTCCATCGAGATCGGCAAACTCGCCGACATCGTGCTGTGGCGCCCCGACCACTTCGGCGCCAAACCGCAGCTCGTCCTCAAGGCCGGCTTCCCCGCCTACGGCGTCGTCGGCGACCCCAACGCCTCCACCGACCGCTGCGAACCCCTCGTCCTGGGGCCCCAATTCGGCGCCCACGGGGCCACCGCCGCCGACATCTCGGTCGCCTTCGTCGCCCAGGCCGCCGCCGACGGCGCCTACCTCGACCGCCCCGCCGACGGCCTCCCCACCCGCCGCCGCCGCGTCGGCGTCCGCGGCACCCGCGGCATCGGCCCGCGCGACATGGTCCGCAACGCCCGGATCGGCGACGTCGACGTCACCGAAACCGGCCTGGTCTCGCTCGACGGCGAACCGCTGCGCTCCGAACCCGCCGACAGCGTCTCGCTCAGCCGCCTCTACTTCCTCTGAACACCCTTCCCTGCTGCATAGGACTCCACCCACATGACCACCCCTGCCGTCACCCCCGCCCAGCTCGGCTTCACCATGCCCGCCGAATGGGCCCCGCACGACCGCACCTGGATGGCCTTCCCCACCACCAACCCCACCTTCGACACCCCGGAGAACCTGCACGCCGGCCGCGAGGCCTGGGCCGCCGTCGCGAACACCATCGTCCGGTACGAGCCCGTCACCCTGGTCGTCAACACCGGCGAGACCGCCGAGGCCCGCAAGTACGTCTCCGAGCAGATCGAGATCGTCGAGCGCCCGCTCGACGACGCCTGGATGCGCGACATCGGCCCGACCTTCCTGACCGACGGCAACGGCGCCGTCGCCGCCGCCGACTGGATCTTCAACGGCTGGGGCGCCCAGTCCTGGGCCCGCTGGGACGACGACCAGCACATCGCCGAGCACATCAGCGAACTGACGGGCGCCCGGCGCTTCGCCTCCCGCCTGATCAACGAGGGCGGCGGCATCCACGTCGACGGCGAGGGCACCGTCCTGGTCACCGACACCGTCCAGCTCGGCGAGGGCCGCAACTCCGACTGGACCCGCGAAGAGGTCGAGGCCGAACTGCACGCCCACCTCGGCACCACCAAGGCCGTCTGGCTGCCCCGCGGACTCACCCGCGACTACGACGAGTTCGGCACCCGGGGCCACATCGACATCGTCGCCTCCTTCGTCCGCCCCGGTGTCGTCGTCGCACACGTCCAGCCCGACCCCGCGCACCCCGACCACGCCGTCTGCCAGGAGCTCGTCGCCATCCTGCGCGCCTCCACCGACGCCCGGGGCCGACAGCTGGAGGTCGTCGAACTCCCCGCCCCCACCGTCCTGCTGGACGAGGACGGCGAGCCGGTCGACTATTCCTACATCAACCACTACGTCTGCAACGGCGCCGTCGTCCTCTGCGCCTTCGACGACCCCCGCGACGCCGAGGCCAAGGCCGTCCTGGAGCAGGCCTACCCCGGCCGCACCGTCGAACTCGTCGACGCCCGCGGCATCTTCGCCAACGGCGGCGGCATCCACTGCATCACCCAGCAGCAGCCCAGCGCCTGATGTTCTTGCAGGTCACCGCCCTTGACCTGCGGGGATGACCTAGCGGCTTCGCGGATCACGGCAGTGGCCGGCAGGAACTCACAGTAGCCCCGCAAGGCCATCTCCCATGCCCTCCCAGTGGATCATGGAAGTTCGAAACGATGGGCGCCAGGCAACACGCCTGGCGCCCATCAACCGCCAATCATTGGGCAGCGGTCGGCGCGGCATCGGCAGGCTGGTACCCGCCGCACCCGGCCAGGGTCACCTGACGGCCCACCCACGCCTGCGCAGCCCCCTCGCTGCCGAACACGAGGCAACCGGGGCCCTGCCGAACCAAGTCTCCGGACTCGACGTTCCGCACGCCCCACCCCCCTGCACAGCCCCCGTCCGTGGGCACCTTCTCCGGCCGGTACATGTCTGCAACCCGCTGCGCCGGCGACTGCCACTGCCCCCGCCACGCTCGAACCTGAACGCGCCGCCCGTCAGTGAGGATCACCTCGACGTCCAGGCGCCCGTGGAAGTCCAGTTGCCACTCCACCGCTTCGGTGCGGCCGACGCCCACCAGCAGGCGCATGGCCTCGCGGTAGTTGGGCCGGAGAGACATGTCTCGCAGGGTCTGCCACAGCGTGGTGAGCGCCCTCTCGATCGGCTCGGTCACCGGGTCGAGGAACCCGTCGACGGCGACCGTCAGCTCCTCCGGCTCGGCGATGGGTCCGCCGGGCGAACCGGGGGCGGTCAGGTGGGTGTGCGTCATCAGTCCTCCGTCGGGTCGCAGCGTGCGGTCGGGTCCCCCTGGACACGCTCCGGCACTCCAACAGCATCGACTGAGTGGACGTCAATCCCCATCCCCTGGCGGTAATCTCACTGTGAGATGACTTCGGGAGGCAGGAGGCGGCGACCATGGGAACCGCGCTCGAACCGATCAGGCTTCCGGACCTCGCATGGCAGAACGAGGAAGTTCGCGATGCGCTGCGACGCCGGGACCTCGCCGCGGTGATGCGGTACGTCCAGCACCACAGCGGGGCCAGCCAGGCGGGGATCGCCGCGCAGACCGGGATGACCCAGGGCAGGGTGAACGAGATCATCAACGGACGGCGGGAAGTCCACCGCCTGGACGTGTTCGAGCGGATCGCCGACGGCCTCGGTCTCCCCGACGACGCACGCCGCGCCCTCGGCCTCGCCCGCCGATCCGACGGGCGCCGGCACCCCGGTGATGCGTTCGACCTCGCTGCCATCCCCGAGATCATCCGCGTCTACAGCGACCAAGCGTCGGCCACCGCAGAGATCCAGCGGGCCGCCCGGTCCGCCGCCGAGCTGGACGTCCTCGCCGTCCGCGGCCTCGGCCTGCTCGCCCTCAGCGACTCCCTGCTGCGCCGGGATCTCGACCGCGACGGCGATCCCGCACCGCACCTGCGCGTGCTGCTGCTCGACCCGGACTCGCCGGCCGCCGCACGCCGGGCCGCTGAGATCGGGGAGTCTGTCGAGTCTCTGGCCGGCGGGATCCGGCTGGCCGAGGCACGTCTGAGAGAGCTGTCGGCGGAAGGCCGGGTCGAGGTCTACCGGTACCGCACGCTGCCGGTGTGGCGGATCATCAGGCTCGACCGGACTCTGTACGTCGGGTGCTTCGATGCAGATTGGGAGGGCCACGAATCGGCCACGTACAAGGTGCTGCCGACGCCCGCCGGCCCGCTCTACCGGGGCTGGCGGCGGCAGTTCGAGGCGATCATGGACGGCGCCGAGCGCGTGATCTGACGGAGGGACGACGATGCCGATCGAGGCCGAGCTGAAAGCCCACGTGCGGGACCCCGAGGGCGTCCTCACCAAGCTGGAGGCCCAGCACGGCGCGGGCCGCGCCGAGGTCTACCGTGACACCTACTACGACGCCCCGGACGGCAGCCTCATGGCCGCCGACCGTGAGTTGCGCATCCGCACCGTGCACAGCCCCGGCGCCACCCGCACGGTGCTCACGTACAAGGGGCCCCGTGTGGACGAGTCCGGGTCGAAGCCGGAGTCTGAAACCGAACTCAACGACCCGGACGCCGGACACGCGATCATGCGCGGCCTCGGCTACGTCCCGTGCATCGCGTTCGAGAAGCGCTGCCGCAACTACCGCTTCAGCCGCGAGGGGCGCGCGCTGCTCGCCACCCTCGTGCGCGTCCCGGAGCTGGGCGACGCGACGTTCATCGAGGTGGAGACCGCCGCCGAGGACGACGACCTCGGGCCCGCGCTCGACGTGGTGCGCGCCGTCCTGGCCGACCTCAACATCGGCGAGGACGACCTGACCAACGAGCTGTACACCGACGCCGTCGCCGCGGCGCGCCCGAACTGACCCCACGCACGGGAAACCGCCCCCGGCCCGGGCGTCCGGGCGGGGGCGGCGTCCAGTGCATCATCACCCTTCAGCAGCACGGCGCCTGACGTCACCTCACCCCACTCGCGCGGACCCGTCGCGCCCCGCGACGGGTCCGCGGTCGTGCGGCGGTTTCGGTACGCTGCGGGCGCGGACGGCGGCGGGTGGAGGGGTGGCATGGGGCGGCGGGACTACGAGGACGACCCGGAGGCCCCGGCGCCCAACAGCCTGGTGCCGGCGGCGAGCGTGGTGGAGCTGAGCGGGGCGGTGGAGGGCGAGGTCGTCGCCAGGCCGGCCGGGCGGGCCGATCCGGACGGACTGCGGCGGCGCCTGGCCCGCTACTGGGAGATCGAGGGCCTGGGCGAGCCCCCGGTGGACCTGGTCGCGGCGGCGCGGATCGCACGCGAGTGGGAGGACCGGCCGCGTGGGTCGTGGTGGCCCCGGGAGTGGCTCAGGGGCGGTGGCGGGTGAGGTCGTCGGTGGTGAGGCCGTGGGTGCTGTGCATGGCGACGGAGGTGCAGGAGGAGCGCACGGCGTGCAGGTGGGCCTGCCGGGCGCGTTCGGCGAGGATGCCGTCGACGTTCTCGGTGGGGCCGTCGGCACGGCGGTGCAGGTGGACGGCGAGGGCGGCCACCACCAGGGCGAGCCCGGCGAACAGGGCGAGCAGGACGGCCATCCGGCCACCTCCTCGGGTCGGGGACGGGACCACTCGGTTCGTACCCGCAGGGCTTCCCCGTGAACCGCTCCGTGGCTCGCCGGACACGGCCAGTATCGTGGGGGCCTCGGCAACGGAGGAGATCAGCAGATGGCGCAGGCCCGTCAGCGCCGCCCGGCGCGACCCCGTGAGGAGGTCTTCGCGACGGCGCGGGCCGCGATCGCGGAGCACGGGCTCGCCAAACTGACCATGGCCGGGCTCGGCAAGCAGTTGCAGATGAGCGCCGGGCACCTGCTGTACTACTTCGGCAGCAAGGACCAGTTGCTGCTGGAGACCCTGCGCTGGTCCGAGGAGCAGTTGGGCACCCGCCGCCGCGAGGCCCTGGCCGACGGCGGGCGCGACGTGTGGCAGCGGCTCGCCGACTACACCGGCCTCTACCTGCCGGTCGGCGCCGGCGACCCGCGCTGGATCCTCTGGGTCGAGGTGTGGGGCCGCTCCCCCGCCAGCGAGGAGCTCCGGCGGGGGCAGTTGGAGATCGAGGCGCCCTGGCAGGCCGACCTGGTCGCGCTGATCGAGGACGGCACCGCGGCCGGGCTGTTCGCCCCGGACGGCACGGGCACGGACGCGCCCGGACCGGCCGCCGAGCGGGCCGCGCAGATCCGGGCGCTGCTGGACGGACTGGCCGTGCCGGTGGCGATCGGGCTGCCGGGTGCCCGGCGGGACGAGGCCCTGGCCCGGGCGGAGGCGGTCTGCCGGGTGCTGCTGGGCGGGCGCTGAACCGTCCCGCGGGTCACTCGGTCCAGAGCGCGGCGGCCGTGCGGTCGTCCGCGTAGCCCTTGGCCCGGACCTGGACCTGCCGCAGGAAGTCGACCGTGCCCGGGGGGTGCGGGTGCGCCCAGTGGTCGGCGAGGAAGCGGGCGACCGCCGGTTCGTCGGCGACCGGGTCGGCCAGGCCGGGGGTGCAGAGCAGCAGGACGTCGCCCGGGGTCGCCGGGACGAGCCGGAAGCGGAACGGGCGCGGTTCCGGCACCGGGGTGCCGGGCAGCGGCGGCTGGCCGTCGGGGTGGTGGAGCAGCCGGGCCGCGTACGCGTCGATCCAGTGCCCGGAGCGCAGCAGGTACAGCCCGCCGGGCCCGACGCCGAAAGCGGCCCGGTGGCCGGCCGCCGGGTCGAGGGAGAGCAGCAGGCAGTGAAGGGAGGCGGCCTCGGGCGCGGAGCCGCCGTCCGGGTCCTCCGGGCCGGCCGGGGCGAGGGCGCGCAGGGGGGCCGCCGCGCCGGTGGCGAGCCGCTGGAGGCCGTACCGGAGGCGGTCGCGGGCGCCGTCGCGCAGGTCGGCGGCGAGTTCGGCCCGGCTGCGGCCGATGGCGGCGGCGAGCTGGCGGCAGGATTCGGCGGCGGCGGTGGCCACGGCGGCGGGTGCCGGGGCGTCCGCCGTGCCTTCGGCGGTGCGGTCGTAGCCGGCGAGGGCGGCCAGCAGCAGGCCGTCCGGGCCGTCGCCGAAGCGGGTCACCAGCAGCGCGTCGCGCCGGGGTTCGCCCCGGTAGCGGGCGCTGTCGCCGCGGACGGAGGCGGCCCGGAGGGTGGCGGCGCCGTACTGGGCGCCCTCCAGCACGGTGTCGGGGACGGCCCCGCCGAGCGAGGCCGGGTCCGCCTCGGGGACGGTGGTGGGCTCGGGGCCGTAGGTGGGCGGCCGCTCGCCGACGTGCGGCATCGCGGGGGTGGAGGTGGACACCGGGGCCGGGACGGGCGGGCGGACGGCCGCGGGGCGGTGGGCCGGCGGCGCGGCGGGGGCGGGGGCCTCCGGGGCGGCCTGCGCGACGGGGGCCGGAGCTGCGGCCTCGGGCATGGGCGCGGGCTCGACCGCGGCTTCCGGCTCGACCGGCTCGACCGGGGCGGCGGGCGCGGCCTGCTCCTCGGCGCGGGCGGCCCAGCCCGGGGCCTCGAACTTGCGGGTGTGGTCCGGCTCCGCCGCGGGGGTCCCGGCGGGCTCGTCGATGAGCTCGGGGTCCGGTGCGCCGTCCGGTTCGCCGGCGGGTTCACGGGTGCGCTGCGGGGCGATGACCCCGACGGCGGTGTCGAACCAGTCGTCGATGCTGTCCCGCTCCAGGAGGCCCTGCTCGGCCACGGGCGCCCCCGGCGCAGCGTCCACGCCACTGACCCCGGCCGTGTCACCGGCCGCGTCACCGCCCCCGGCGGCCTCCGGTCCTGCCGCGCGCTGGCGGCCGATGAGGCCGGCCGCGGTGTCGAACCAGTCGTCGACGGTGCCCTCGCCCGCCGGGGTGTCCGGGATGTCGCGCAGGGCGCCGGCCGGCCCTTCGTAGACCGTGTCCCACCAGCCGTCTTCCGGTCGGTGGCCGACGGGTGTGCCCTGCTTGCTCATCTGGCGGCTCCTGCTCCGTGGTGTCGCCGCCCCCGGCGGGGCCGGACTCGACGTCATTGTCCCCAAGTGCAACGACGCTGTCCGGGTTTCGGCGACAACCGGTCACCGATCGGATGATCCCGGACGTATCGCCGTGCACCCGTCATCCCGCCGCGGGCCCACCCCGACCGCACGTCCCCGCCGCACTCCCCGTCCCGGAGGACGCGGAGTGCGGCGGCGTGCAGCAGTGTGCGGCGGAGTGCGGCGGGCGTGCAGCGGAGGACGGCGGCGGACGGCGGGTCAGCCGGGGTTGCCGACCTCGGCGGCGGTGCTCCCGGCCTGGGTGCCGAGCACGCGTTCGACCTTGGCGACGGCGGTGTTGTAGTACTTCTTGGCGGCGTCGGGGCTGTCCTCGCCGCTCTGGAAGAACAGGTACGCCATGCCGACCGGGCCGAAGCGTTCGAGCCCGAGGTAGCCGTTGAACGGGACGCCGAAGAAGGTGGTGTCGAGTTGGACGGCGGGGGCCTCGGGACGGTCGCCCAGGGTGACGGGTTTGACGGTGAATTCGGTACCGAACTCCTCACCGACGGTGAACGAGGTGCAGTTGTCGAACGCGGCCGACGCCTCGTTGAAGTCGGTCGTCAGCTGGTCGGAGTCCTCGGTCATCAGGGCCTGCGAGATCGACGGGTTGTCGTCGGGGCCGACGAACTCCACGGCCTCCCAGGTGTCGGAGGCGGGCGGGCTCTGCTGCAGGTCCTTGATCAGGTTCACCAGGTCCTCGCACCCGCTGATGGGCGGGTCCTCCTCGGCGGCGCCGGGGTCGGGGGGCACCACGGTGAACTCGGAGCCGAGGTCGTCCACGGTGAGCAGGGCGGCCTTGAGCTGGGCGTCGGTGGGCAGGGCGACGGGGGCGGCGGCCGCGCCCGACGTCAGGCCGGCACCGCCGAAGGCGAGAGCGGTGGCGGTGGCGAGTGCCAGGAGCGGCTTGAGGAGCGGTCGCGGCGAAGGCACGGGGTACCCCCGTTCCGGGGTCGGCTGGGGAACGGACTGGACGGGCTGGAGGGACTGGAGGGGATGCTCCAAGTCTCCCACCGGGCCGTGCGCCCCGCAGTTCAGGCCGGGTCGGGGCCGGTGGCGGCGCCGTCCCGTCCCGCGGCGGCAGCGCCGTCGCCCGCACCGTCCGCCGCCCCCGCCGGTTCGAGCGGTGCGCCCGCCAGCTCGGCGGAGGCCTCCGTCAGGGTCTCGGTGAGCCATTGGACCCAGAAGGTCTCCAGGCCGATGCCGGCCCGCAGCACGGCGTGCTGGAGCCGGTTCTCCTCGGCCGCCCGCTCGGCCGGGAAGTCCCGCCGTTCGATCTCCTGGTACTGCGCCAACTGGGCGCGGTGGAGGGCGAGTCGGCGTTCAAGTTCGGTCTCCAGTCCGGCCGGTCCGACCACCGCTGCGGCGCGCAGGCGCAGCAGCAGCGGTTCGCGGACCGGCTTGGGGTCCTGGCTCTCGGCGACCCAGTCGACGAGGGCGGCCCGGCCTGCGGGCAGGACTTCGTACTGCTTCTTCTGGCCGCGGACCGGGCCGGCCTGGGGCAGTGCCCGGATGAGTCCGGACGTCTCCAGCCGGCCCAGTTCGCGGTAGATCTGCTGGTGGGTGGCGGACCAGAAGTAGCCGATGGACCTGTCGAACCGCCGGGTCAGCTCCAGCCCCGAGGACGGCTTCTCCAGCAGGGCGGTGAGGATGGCGTGCGGCAGCGACATGGGCCCGATCCTAGGGTGTGTCCACGGCCCCCGGCTCCGAGCGATCAGAGCGAGGCGGCGAGCTCGGTGCCCTGCTTGATGGCGCGCTTGGCGTCGAGTTCGGCGGCGACGTCGGCGCCGCCGATGAGGTGGGCGGTGATGCCGTGCTCGCTCAGGGCGTCGAGGAGGTCGCGGCGCGGCTCCTGCCCGGTGCAGAGGACGACGGTGTCGACGGGCAGGACCTGCCGCTCGCCGTCGAGCAGGATGTGCAGGCCGGCGTCGTCGATCCGCTCGTAGCTGACGCCGGGGACCATCACCACGCCGCGGTGCTTGAGTTCGGTGCGGTGGATCCAGCCGGTGGTCTTGCCGAGGCCGGCGCCGACCTTGGTGGTCTTGCGCTGCAGCAGGTGGACGCTGCGCGGGGGCTTGGGGCGCTCGGGGCGGGTGAGGCCGCCGCGCTCGCGGTACTCGCCGTCGATGCCCCACTTGGCGCGGAAGACGGCCGGGTCGAGGCTGGCGTCGTCGCCCTGGTCGGTGAGGTACTCGGCGACGTCGAAACCGATGCCGCCGGCGCCGAGGACGGCCACCCGCTCGCCGACGTGGGCGCCGTCGCGCAGCACGTCGAGGTAGGTGACGACGCTGGGGTGGTCGATGCCCTCCAGGTCGGCGGGGATGCGCGGGGTGACGCCGGTGGCGAGCACCACCTCGTCGAAGCCCTCGGCGGCGAGGCCGGCCGCGTCGATCATGGCGCCGAGGCGCTGCTCGATGCCCAACTCCTCGATGCGGTGGCGGAAGTAGCGCAGCGTCTCGTTGAACTCCTCCTTGCCGGGCACCTGGCGGGCGACGTTGAGCTGTCCGCCGACGACGTCGGCCGCGTCGAACAGGGTGACGGCGTGGCCGCGTTCGGCGGCGGAGACGGCGCAGGCGAGGCCGGCCGGGCCGGCGCCGACGATGCCGATGCGCTTGCGCAGCCGGGTCGGGGCGAGGACGAGTTCGGTCTCGTGGCAGGCGCGGGGGTTGACCAGGCAGGAGGTGATGAGGCCGCTGAAGGTGTGGTCGAGGCAGGCCTGGTTGCAGCCGATGCAGGTGTTGATGGCCTGGGCGCGGCCGGCGGCGGCCTTGGCGACGAAGTCGGGGTCGGCGAGCATCGGGCGGGCGAGCGAGACCATGTCGGCGCTGCCGTCGGCGAGCAGCTGCTCGGCGAGTTCGGGGGTGTTGATGCGGTTGACGGCGACCAGCGGGACGCCGACCGTGCCCATCAGCTTCTTGGTGACCCAGGCGTAGGCGCCGCGGGGCACGGAGGTGGCGATGGTGGGGATGCGGGCCTCGTGCCAGCCGATGCCGGTGTTGATGATGCTGGCGCCGGCCGCCTCGACGGCGCGGGCGAGTTCGATCACCTCGGGGAGGGTGGAGCCGCCGGGGATCAGGTCGAGCATGGAGAGGCGGTAGACGATGATGAAGTCCGTGCCGACCCGCTCGCGGACGCGGCGGACGATCTCGACGGGGAAGCGCATCCGGTTCTCGTAGCTGCCGCCCCACTCGTCGTCGCGGTGGTTGGTGGCGCCGGCGATGAACTCGTTGATGAGGTAGCCCTCGGAGCCCATGATCTCGACGCCGTCGTAGCCGGCGGCCTTGGCGAGTTCGGCGCAGCGGACGAAGTCCTCGACGGTCTGCTCGACCTGCTCGGTGGTGAGCGCGTTGGGGACGTAAGGGCTGATCGGGGCCTGCAGGGCGCTGGGGGCGACCAGGTCGGGGTGGTAGGCGTAGCGGCCGAAGTGCAGGATCTGCAGGGCGATCCGGCCGCCGGCGGCGTGCACGGCGTCGGTGATGACGCGGTGTTCGGCGGCCTCTTCCTCGGTGGTGAGCTTGGCGCCGCCGCCCCAGGGCCGGCCGGCCTCGTTGGGGGCGATGCCGCCGGTGACGATCAGGCCGACGCCGCCGCGGGCGCGCTCGGCGTAGAAGGCGGCCATCCGCTCGAAGCCGTCGGGGGCCTCTTCCAGGCCGACGTGCATGGAGCCCATGAGCACCCGGTTGGGGAGGGTGGTGAAGCCCAGGTCGAGCGGGCTCAGCAGGTGGGGGTACTCGGTGGCCCGGTCGGTCCCGGTCGTCGTCTGCGACATCTGCGGCGGCTCCTCGCGCGGTGGCGGGCCCCGGCGCCCGACCTTTGTTACCGAACGGTAGGACATCTCCGCGCCGGACTGCAACCAGTTGCACAAACGGTCCGCGGGGACGCGGGTCACACCCCGCGGGCCACGGCTCCGGGAACCGGCGCGACGGACTCCCGGAATCGGCGCAGGCGGACTCCCGGAACCGGCGGCACGGGGCCCGCGGTCCGGCGACACGACCCCCGGAACCGGCGGCGCAGGGCCCGTGATCAGTACCGGCGAGTACGGAACATCCGACACATCCGCCATTCCAACCCGGAGCCGACCGAAATCCGCACGGCGGCGGACCCGGCCCGCCACCGAGGTCACGCGATCGTTATCGGAATCGCGCCGGAATCCGTTCTGGAACGCGTACGATCACATGCTGCGCGCCGGTGACCACCGGCTCTGTCCAGCGGATTCCTCCCGACCCGTGGGGATTCAGGAATTTCCCAGCCTGTTCCCAGCCACCACCCATCGGGGCGTGACAGGCTGACCGGAGCCACCTTTCGGTCCGTACACCATCCCCCGAATTCCGGTGAACGGCCGTCAATTTCACATCCCCCCCTCGGAGACATCCCCCCGTGTCGATCCGCCGCCACCTCCTGCCCGCCGCGCGCCGCCCGTTCGACGTGCTGACGCGCCGCCGGGCACCCGCGCCCCCGTTGCCGGAGGCCGCCGCCCAGTCCGGCGCGCCCGCGGAGCAGCCGCCCTCGGCCGACCCCCAGCGGGCGGCGCTGGAAAAGCTCGCCGCCGCCCGCCGTGAACGCGAGGAGCAGGTGCTCGCCGCGCGGGCGGGGGCGGTCCGGCACGGCGAGCACCTGGCCGAGCCGCGTGCGGACCTGCTGCCCGGCCCCCGCCGGGACGAGAATCTCGCCGAGGTCAGCGACGCGCTGCGGGCGGCCGGGATCGGGCACGGCCTGGTGCCGGACGGCCGCCCCCGCCACCGGCTGGCGATCGGCCCGGGTGAGCGGCCCGCGGTGCTGGCGGCCCTGGCCACGGCGTTCGCCGGGCAGCCCGTCTACGCCGACCTGCTCGAACACGGGCGCACCCTGGGCACCGTGCTGGTGGAGCAGTTGCCGTCCGCCGTCGCCGCGGTGGAGGTCCCGGCGGGCGGGGAGTGCGGGGCCGCGGGCACCGGGGGCCCGGAGGGGACCGGGGCCGCGGAGGGCCCAGCGGCAGACGGCACAGCCGCAGATGGCCCCGCCGCCGACCGCGCAGCTGCCGGGGAGGCCGGGCCGCCGCCCGCGGACCGGGTCAAGGGCGTCCGGATCTACCGTCCGGCCCTGGTCGGCACCATGCTGTACGGGCCGGAGACCGGTTGCGACGTGGAGTTCTGGGACTCCGCCGCGCCCTCCGCCGGGGCGATCGCCTCCATCGACGAGACGCCGTTCGGCTGGTGGGTGCCCTCGCTGGCGGCCACCGCCACCACGCGCATCGCGGGCCGCAGCTACCCGCTGGTGGACGCCTTCGCCACCGCGCTCCCCGACCAGGTCGACTTCCTGGTGGACGCGGTGATCACCTGGGTGGACGACGCCGACCCCGCCTGGCGCCGCCGCAGGGCCCTGGCCCGGGCCGCCCTCACCGGGTCGGCAGGGGCGGACGGCTCGGCAGGGGCGAACAGGACGGACGGCGCGGCCGCGCGGGGCGTCTCCGGCGACGCCGACCAGCGCTTCCGCAGCCGCGACGAACTCCGGTACTGCCTGCGCTCGATCGCCGCGTACGCGCCGTGGATCCGCCGGGTGTTCCTGGTCACCGACGACCAGGTGCCGCACTGGCTGGCCGACGGGGTGCCGGGGCTGACGGTCGTGTCGCACCGCGAGCTGTTCGCCGGCAGCGGCGCCGGGCCGGTCTTCAACTCGCACGCCATCGAGACCCGGCTGCACCTGATCCCCGGTCTGGCCGAGCACTTCCTGTACTTCAACGACGACATGTTCCTGGGCCGGCCGCTCTCCCCGCAGGCGTTCTTCCTCGGCAACGGGCTGCCGCGCTACTTCCCCGACGGCCGGGTGATCCCGCCGGGCGCGGCGCACGACGGCGACTCGGTGTACGTGGCGGCGCAGAAGAACACCCGCGCGGCGCTGGCCTCGGCCGTCGGCCGGACCTATCCGCGCACCCTCAAGCACACGCCCTACCCGCTGCGGCGCAGCGTGCTCGCGGAGGCCGCCGAGCGCTTCTCCGGCGTGCTCGCCGGTACGGTGCGCTCGCCGTTCCGCTCGGCGGCGGACCTGGCGCCGATCACCCTGGCGACGCACTACGCCGACGCCACCGCCCGCGCGGTGGAGGGGCACCTGTACGACGGCTACTTCGCCACCGACAGCCGGGAGGACCTCGCCGGGCTGCCGGAGCTCGACGCGGCCCGCTGGGCGGACGTGTTCTGCCTCGCCGACGGGGTGCGGGACGGCATCCCGGCCGAGGAGCAGGAGCGCATCGTCACCGAGTTCCTGAACGGCTACTTCCCGGCGCCCTCGCCGTGGGAGCGCCCCGCCGCGGCAGCCGCCCGGGCGGCCTGAACCGGCGCGGCGCCCGGACGGGCACCGCCGCCGGCCGGAACCCCGGTCGGCGGCGGTGCCGCGGGTCCGCACTCGGACGGACGGCGGATCAGACGTTGACGCCGTAGTCGGTGGCGATGCCGCGCAGGCCGGAGGCGTACCCCTGGCCGATGGCGCGGAACTTCCACTCCGCGCCGTGCCGGTAGAGCTCGCCGAAGACCATCGCGGTCTCCGAGGAGGCGTCCTCGCTCAGGTCGTAGCGGGCGATCTCCCGGCCGTTGGCCTGGTCGACGACCCGGATGAAGGCGTTGCGGACCTGCCCGAAGTTCTGCAGCCGGGCGTCCGCGTCGTAGATGGACACCGGGAACACCACCTTGGCGACGTCGCCGGGCACGGTGGCCAGGTCGACCTTGATCTGCTCGTCGTCGCCGTCGCCCCCGCCGGTGAGGTTGTCGCCGCTGTGCTCGACCGAACCCTCGGGGCTGCGCAGGTTGTTGAAGAAGACGAAGTGCTGGTCGGAGATGACCCGGCCGACGGCGTTGCAGAGCAGCGCACTCGCGTCCAGGTCGTAGTCGGCACCCGTGGTGGTGCGCACGTCCCAGCCGAGGCCGATGATGACGGCGGTCAGACCGGGCGCCTCCTTGGTCAGCGAGACGTTGCCGCCCTTGGCCAGCGAAACTCCCACGATTCCCTCCTCAGGTCGCTCTCCCTCGCGGAATCCTCGGCAAGAATCTACAGCACTGTAGAGATCACGAGAATCCGCCGGGCACGATCGCCGGGCGTGCACCGACCCCCCGACCTAGACTGACGGTCGGGGGGTCGACCGGCGGTCCGGGGGGTCGGTGCACGCCCGGGAGGTTCCCCATGCGCCAGCGGCACAGCTTCCACCTCGACCAGGCCGGCCATTCCGTCACCGTGAACGTCCGCTCCGGCTGGATCACCGAGACGGAGCTGCTGGTGGACGGCAAGGAGTGCGCCTTCCACCGGGTGCACGGGCACGGCGTCTACCCGCTCACACTGGCCGCCGAGCTGGCCGAGGAGCCGCCGAAGCCGATCAGCGTCCGGCTGGAGCGGGAGACCGACCGGGACGGCGCGCTCGCCTGCGCGCTCGAACTGGCGGGCGCGGTACGGCCGATGCCGGAGACCACCGGGCACTGACACCCGGCGCCCGGTTCTCCGCGCCTTCGCTCAGCCCTCGGCGCGCACCTCGGCGAGGACCTCCTCGACCGCCGGCCGGGCCCGCTCGGCGTCCGCGGCCACCAGGCCGATCCTGGTCCGCCGGTCCAGGACGTCCGAGGCGTCCAACGCGCCCTCGTGGCGCAGCGCGTGGGCGATCTCGGCCCGGGTGACGTCGATGCCCTCGGCCACCGGGGCGGTCGGGCCCGCGGCCAGTACCCGCGCGGACTCGCCCCCGTACCGGGCCGCCAGCGCGACCGGCGCCGCGCCGGGCACCGGGCGGCTGTCGCGGTGCGCGGGCGCGCCGACCAGCGGCAGCCGGTCCGTCCAGCAGGCGCGCGCCTCCAGGCCGCGGAGCTTCACCGCGGTGTCGACGGCGTCCTCGGCCATCGCCCGGTAGGTGGTGAGCTTGCCGCCGACCACGGTGATCACGCCGGACGGGGACTCCAGCACCGCGTGCTGCCGGGAGAGGTCGGCGGTGGCGCCGTCCCCGGTGTCGATCAGCGGGCGCAGTCCGGCGACCGCGCCGAGCACGTCCGCCCGGGTGAGGGCGGTCCGCAGGGCGGTGTTGACGGTGTCGAGCAGGAAGTCGATCTCGTGCTCGGCGGGGGTCGGCTCGTCCGGGATCGGGCCGGGCGCGTCCTCGTCGGTGAGGCCGACGGCGATCCGGCCGAGCTGCTGGGGCAGCGCGAAGACGAAGCGGCTGGTGGAGCCGGGGACGGGCACGGTGAGGGCGGCGACCGGGTGGCCGAGGGCGGCGGCGGACACGATCAGGTGGGTGCCGCGGCTGGGCCGCAGGGTGATCGAGGGGTCGACCTCACCCGCCCAGACGCCGGTGGCGTTGACCACGGCGCGGGCGGTGACGGTCAGCGACTGCCCGGTGAGGGTGTCGGTCAGCCGGGCCGAGCCGCCGGTGACCTGCTCGGCGCGGACCCGGGTGAGCACGCTCGCACCGTACTGCGCGGCGGTGCGCGCGACCGCGACCACCAGCCGTGCGTCGTCGACGAGTTGGCCGTCGTGCGCGACCAGGGCGCCGCGCAGGCCGGCGTCCTTCAGGCCGGGTACGAGGTAGCGGGCCCGGCCGGCGTCGACCCGGCGCATCCGGGGCAGCACGGCGGACGGCGTGCCGGCGCCGACCCGCAGCGCGTCGCCGGCCAGGAACCCGGCGCGGATCAGGGCAGCCTGCCCGGGGCGCAGCAACCCCGGCAGCAGCGGGACCAGTTGGGGCAGCGCGCGGACCAGGTGCGGCGCGGTGCGGGTCATCAGCACGCCGCGTTCGCGGGCGCTCTCGCGGGCCACCCCGATCCGTCCGGAGGCGAGGTAGCGCAGTCCGCCGTGGACCAGCTTGGAGCTCCAGCGGCTGGTGCCGAAGGCGAGGTCGCGGGAGTCGACGAGCACCGTGCGCAGCCCGCGGGAGGCCGCGTCGAGGGCGACGCCGGCGCCGGTGACCCCGCCGCCGATGACCAGCAGGTCGAGCTCGGCGGCGTCGGCGAGGGCGTCGAGTTCGAGGGCCCGGCGGCGGGCGTCGAGGCGGGCGGTCCCGGCGTACGGGCCGGTGGGTGTCTTCACGGCGCGAGGTATCCGTTCAGGGCTCTGGCCAGTTCGCGCCGCCAGGCCGCCTCGGGCAGCAGTGCGGCGACCATGCGGTGCGACTGGACGGTGGACTGGGCGATCAGCAGGACCATCGCGGCGAGTTCGGTGGGTTCGCCGGGCCGGATCGAACCGTGCTGCTGGCCCTGGACGATGCCGGCGCGCAGGGCGTCGAGCAGGCCGCGCTGGCTGGCGCCGAGCCGTTCGACGACGTACCGGAAGAGCAGGTCGGAGTCGGCGGAGTGGAGCAGCGCGCCGAGCACCGGGTGGTCGCGCAGCAGGACGGCGGCCTCGACCACGCCCTCGACGAAGGCCGCGCGGTCCTCGCCCTGCAGTTCGACGCGCGCCCGGGTGTCGCCGATCTCGCGGGTGAGCAGCGCCCCGATCACCGCGCGGACGTCCGGCCAGCGCCGGTAGACGGTCGGCCGGCTGACCCCGGCACGGCGCGCGATCTCGGCCAACTGCACGCGTCCGGGGCCGAGTTGCACGATCAGGTCGGCGGCGGCGTCGAGGATCGCGTCGTCGGTGGAGCGCTCGCGGACGGGGCGCTCTGCGGAGGGGCCCAGCGGGGCGTTACTGCTTGACATGATGTGTAACACTGTAACGCATGGCTTCCGAAACCGCCCCCGGCACTCCCGCGGCCCCGCAGCCCCCGGCCGGCGCCGCCCTGCCGCTCCCCCCGATGAAGTGGGACGCCTGGGGCGACCCGGCACTCGCCAGGGAACTGTCCGACGGCATCAAGGGCCTGCTGGCCGCCGCCCTCGGCGTCACCGGCCCCGGCACCCCCGGCCCGGCCGCCGACGAGGTCGTGCTGCACCCCTCGGCCCTCTCCGCCGAGGACCTCAAGGCGCTGGCCGCCGTCGTCGGCGAGGAGCACGTCTCCGCCGCCGACGCCGACCGCCTCCCCCGGGCCGGCGGCAAGTCCACCCCCGACCTGCTCCGCCGCCGCAGCCGCGACCCGCAGGACGCCCCCGACGCGGTCGTCCTGCCCGGCAGCGAGGAGGAGATCGCCGCCCTGCTCGCCGTCTGCACCGAGCGCCGCATCGCCGTGGTGCCGTTCGGTGGCGGGACCAGCGTGGTGGGCGGTCTCGACCCGGTCCGCGGGGCCTTCCCCGCCGTCGTCTCGCTCGACCTGCGCCGCTTCGACGGGCTGCTCGAGCTCGACGAGGAGTCCGGCACCGCCCTGCTCGGCGCCGGCCTCACCGGACCCGCCGCCGAAGCCCTGCTCGGCGAACGCGGCTGGGAACTCGGCCACTACCCGCAGAGTTTCCGGTTCGCCACCATCGGCGGTTTCGCGGCCACCCGCTCCTCCGGCCAGGACTCGGCCGGCCACGGCCGCTTCGACGCCATGGTGCTCGGCCTGCGCGCGGTCACCCCCACCGGCGTCCTCGACCTCGGCCGCGCCCCCGCCTCGGCCGCCGGGCCCGACCTGCGGGAGCTGTTCCTCGGCTCCGAGGGCACCCTCGGCGTCATCACCGCCGTCCGCCTGCGGGTCCACCCCGCCCCCGCCGCCAAGGCGTACGAGGCGTGGAGCTTCCCCGACTTCACCACCGGGGCCGCCGCCCTGCGCGCCGTCGCCCAGCAGGGCACCGGGGCCACCGTCATCCGGCTCTCCGACGAGGCCGAGACCGCCGTCAACCTCGCCACCACCGCGAAGATCGGCGGCGCGGCGGAGATCAGCGGCTGCCTCTCCGTCACCGTCGTCGAGGGCGACGCCGACCAGGTCGCCGCCCGGCAGCAGTCCACCCGCGCGGCCCTGCTCGCGGCCGGCGGCACCTCGCTCGGCGACGGCCCGGCCCGCGCCTGGGAGCACGGCCGCTTCGACGCGCCCTACCTGCGGGACGCCCTGCTCACCGCCGGGGCGCTCTGCGAGACCCTCGAAACCGCCACCAGCTGGCGGCAGTTGGGCGCCCTCCGGTTCGCCGTCACCGCCGCCCTGGTGGAGGCCCTGCCCGGCGCCCTGGTGATGTGCCACATCTCGCACATCTACCCCACCGGCGCCTCGCTCTACTTCACCGTCGTCGCCGCGATGGGCCCCGACCCGCTCGCCCAGTGGGGCACCGCCAAGCAGGCCGCCGGCGACGCCATCCTCGCCCACGGCGGCACCATCACCCACCACCACGCCGTCGGCACCGACCACCGGCCGTGGATGGAGCGCGAGGTCGGCCCCACCGGGGTGCGGATCCTGCGCGCCGTCAAGGCCGAACTGGACCCGGCGGGCATCCTCAACCCCGGCAAGCTGATCCCGTGAGACGGGTCACGGTCCTCACCAACCCGACCGCCGGCGTCGGCCACGGCGCCGGCGCCGCCCGCCGGGCCGTCGCCCGGCTGCGGGAACTCGGCGTGCAGGTCGACGAGCGCACCGGGCGGGACGCCGCGGACGCCCTGCGGATCGCCCGGGAGGCCGTCACCGCGGCCGCCGACGGCACGGGCGGCTCCGCCGGACCGGACGGCGGCGGGCCGGACGCCCTGGTCGTGGTCGGCGGCGACGGCATGATCAACCTCGCGCTGCAGGCCCTGGCCGGCACCGCCCTGCCGCTCGGCATCGTCCCCGCCGGCACCGGCAACGACCACGCCCGCTCCTTCGGCCTGCCGCTGCGGGCCCCCGAGGCGGCGGCCGACGTCATCGCCGCCGGCGCCGTGCGGACCGTCGACCTCGGCCGGATCACCGCCGACGACGGCACCGTCCGGCACTTCGGCTCGGTGCTGGCCACCGGCTTCGACTCGCTGGTCAGCGACCGCGCCAACCGCCTGCGGTGGCCGCGCGGCCGGATGCGCTACAACCTGGCCATCCTGGTCGAGTTCGCCAATCTGCGCCCGCTGCCGTACCGGCTCGTCCTGGACGGCGGCACGGTCGTCGAGCAGGACCTCACCCTCGCCGCGATCGGCAACACCCGCAGCTACGGCGGCGGCATGCACATCTGCCCGGACGCCGACTTCACCGACGGACTCCTCGACGTCACCCTGGTGCCCGCGATGCGGCGCGTGAAGGTCGCCCGCTTCTTCCCCACCGTCTTCAAGGGCACCCACGTCGAGCGCCCCGAGGTGGCCACCCACCGGGTCACCTCGCTGCGCATCGAGTCCTCGGGCATGAACGCCTACGCCGACGGCGAGTTCATCGCCGCGCTCCCGATCGAGGTCACCGTCGCCCCCGCCGCCCTCCGCCTGCTCGCTCCCTGAGCGGACCGCGCCGTCAGACGCCGCGTTCGGCCCTGACGGTGCCGTCGGCGATGGCGGCGAGGAGGGCGCGGTGGTCGGTGGCGTTGCGGTCGGCGTAGGCCATGGCGTAGTCGGCGAGGGCTTCGGCGAAGAGGTCGGAGCGGCCGAGGTAGCCGGCGATGGCGAGGCGGTCGCCGGAGCGGGCGTGGGCGCGGGCGAGGGTCCGGCCGCAGAGTCCGGCGTAGCCGCGCAGGACGCCGGGCGGCATCTCGGCGATGTCCGCGGATCCCTTCATGTCGCGCAGCTGGCGGCCGTAGAAGTGCCGGCCGGCCGGGCCGGTCGTCCAGCCGAGGAAGATGTCGCTGGCGGCCTGCATCAGGCGCTGCCCGGTGACCACCCGGTGGCCGCCGTGGACGAGCGGCGCCTCCGCCTCGGGGTCGGCCGCCGCGGGCAGGTGGTCCTCCAGGACGGACCGTCCGGCCTCCTTGACCTGGAGGAACAGCGGATCGCCGGAATCGCGGCCCTCCAGCAGGATGATGAAGCAGCGGGTGCCGACGCTGCCGACGCCGACGACCTTCCGGGCGGCGTCCACGAAGTGGTGGCGGTCGAGCAGCACCCGGCGGTCCTCGGGGAGGGTCGCCCGGTAGTCGCTGAAGATCTTGCCGATCCGGCGCAGCTCCTGCGCGGGCAGCGGCTCGATGAGCGGCGGGTCCTCGATGATCCGCCGCCGGCCGTCGCGGAGCTCGGTGAGCTTGCCGAACGCCTGCATGTTGGTGCGCCGGCGGGCCCGGGCGAGATTGGCCTCGATGCGCTTGCGGCGCTTGGCCCGGCGGACCATCGGGAGCAGTTCGGCGGTGTCGATCCGGACGTACCAGACGTCGAGTTCACCGAGCCCGGCGTACTCGCGCATGGCCTCGGCGTAGCCGTGGGAGGCGGCGAGGGCGGCCCGGCGGGCCTGCTCCTCGTCGTGGCCGTTGTCGCGGGCGGCGACGGCGACGCTGGCGGTGAGCCGTTTGAGGTCCCATTCGAACGGGCCGGGGAAGGTCTCGTCGAAGTCGTTGAGGTCGAAGAGCAGCGCGCGTTCCGGCGAGGCGAACAGGCCGTAGTTCAACAGGTGGGCGTCGCCGCAGAGTTGGACGGTCAGCCCGGTGTTGGGGGCGGCACCGAGGTCGGCGGCCATGACGGCGGCCGCGCCGCGCAGGAAGGCGAACCGCGATTCGGCCATCCGCCCGTAGCGAATCGGCAGGAGTTCGGCGACCCGGTCGGCGCCCTGCTGTTCCAGGACGGCGATCGGGTCGGGGCGGTCGGCGGAGGGGATCCAGCGCCCGTGGTCGGAGCGCGGCACCCGTTCGCGGGCGGCCCGGCCGCGCCGGCGGCGTTCGTCGGGGGTCGTCATGGCGGCTGCTCCTCACGGCTGGCTGCGCTCGGCTGCTCCTGAGCTGCTCCTCCTGACGGCGACGCTAGGCGAGGGCGGCCGCTCCGGCACGTCGGGCCGCGGGGCGGGGGCGGCCGGGGCGGCGGCGAACGGGCCGCCGCTACGCCGAACGGGTGAGGCCGGGGCTGCTCAGCGCACCGTGAAGTCGGCCATCATCGAGCTGTCCTCGTGCTCCAGGTTGTGGCAGTGCAGCATGTACGTGCCCGGGTAGTCCGTGAACCGCACCACCACCTCCATCGTCTCGGCCGGCCGCAGGTCGACGGTGTCCTTCCAGCCGGCGTCGTACGGGCCGGGCGCGCCGCCGTTGCGGGAGAGCACCCGGAAGTGGTTCAGGTGGAGGTGCACCGGGTGGTGGACGTCGGTGGTGAACCGCCAGATCTCGGTGCTCCCGAGCGCGGCTTCGGCCACCACCCGGCCCGGCTCGTACGGCAGGCCGTTGATCGCCCAGCCGAACTCGCGGTTGCGCCGGAACGAGAAGGTGCGGACGGCGACGGCGGCGTCCGGGTCGAGCCGCTCGTGGACGGAGAGCCGCTCGGGCACCGCCGTGTCGTCCTTCACCGGGCTCCCGGAGACGTCGAAGCACATCACCTCCGTGGTGCGCTCGCTGCCGTAGCGGTTCATCAGCCGGACCCGGGTGCCGGCCGGGTAGCGGGCGAAGTCGACGACCAGGTCGAACCGTTCGGCCGGTGCGACGTCCAGGGTGTCGTGGGCGAGCGGGGCCTCCAGCAGACCGCCGTCGCCGCCGATCTGGACGAGGGCGCCGCCGCCGGGCGGCTGCGGGTCCAGCTCCAGCCGGAAGATCCGGGTGTTGGCCGCGTTGAGCAGCCGCAGCCGGTAGCGGGCGCGGTCCACCTCCTTGACCGGCCAGGGCGCGCCGTTGACCAGGACGACGTCGCCGAGGACGCCGTTGAGGTAGTCGGGGGTGACGCCCGGGTCGGGGTCGGCCGCGGGGTAGCGGAAGGAGCCGTCCTCGTCGAAGGAGCGGTCGGCGAGCATCAGCGGGAGGTCCCGCTCGCCGCGCGGCAGCGGGAGGCGGTCCTCATCCTCGTCGCCGATCAGGTGGAAGCCGGCCAGGCCCTGCCAGACCACGCGGCCGGTGAAGCCCATCCGGTGGTCGTGGTACCAGAGGGTGGCGGCGCGCTGCTGCCCGGGGTAGGTGTAGTCGCGCTCGCCGACCGCCGCTCCCGCGGTGCCGGCGGCGCCGTGCCGGGCGTGGTCCGCGGGCTCCGCGAGGGCGCTGCCGACCGGGTGCAGCAGGTCCATCGGGTAGCCGTCGCTGCCGGCCGGGGTGTGGCCGCCGTGCAGGTGGACGGAGACCGGCGCCGGCAGTTCGTTGCGGTGCCGGACGACCACCGGGCGGCCCGAGCGGGCCTGCAGGGTGGGGCCGGGGAAGCTGCCGCCGTACGTCCACGCCTCGGTGGTCAGGCCGGGGAGGATGGTGAGCCGGGCGACCTGCTGGGTGATCGCGTAGTGGTCGGCCACGGCGTCCGAGGCCACCGGGCCGAGTACCGGCGGCACCGGCAGCGACACCAGGAACGGCTCCGGCAGGCCGACCCGGCTGCTCAGCAGCCGCCCGGGGCGGGCCTCCGCCAGCAGGCGGGCGGCGACCGGGCCGCCGACCGCGAGCACCGCACCGGCGCCGGCCGCGGCGGCGCCCAGCTGCAGGAACCGCCGCCGGGTGGGCCGGGCACCGGTCACCTGGCCACCTCCCGCGGGCCGGTCGGGCGCGGCAGCCGGTCCGCGGCCGGTCCGCCGACGCCGGCGGTCGCACGCCGGGCGGGCAGCGGTTCGCGCCAGGCGCCGACGGCGGCGAGCAGCACCCCGGCGACCAGCAGCACGCCGAGCACCACGTGGACGCCCACCGCCCGGCCGTACCCGGCCGCGCTCTGTCCCACCGCGGCGAGCAGCAGGACCGCCGACAGCGCCGCCGGCCACCGCGGGCCGCGCCCGGTCCGGCGCAGCACGACGGCCGCGGCCAGCTGGACGGCGGCCCCGGCCAGCACGGCGCGGGCGGTCGAGCCGTGGGCGGCGAAGGAGTCGTAGTGGCCGTTGAGGAAGCTGCCGGCGAGGGTGGTCTGCACGAGCGCGAGCAGGGCGAGCAGCCCCGCGCCCGTCCGGAACAGCCGCAGCGGCCAGCGGGGGGCGGGTCCCCGGTCGGGGCGGGCGGGCTCGGCGCCGTGCGGGTCGGCACCGGTCGGCGGGTCGGCACTGGTCATGGGCGGGCGGCTCCCTGTCCGCGGGGGCTGAAGGGGGTGGGGGCTGGCCAGGCCGGGGTACGGCGACGGGCTGAGCGGGGACGGGGCGCGAGCCTAACCGGCACCGCCCGCCCCGGGCCCGGCTGCGCCCCGCCGATCGGGGACGACCACCCCATCGGTGGAGCCGGGAGGCGGGACGCACTGCGCCGGACGGGCGACGCGCGG